>VBHV01000084.1 GCA_005881995.1 Chloroflexota bacterium
TGCTGGCTCGCCCACAGCAGGAATTCCTCAGCCAGCCGGGATTTGCCAATGCCCGCTTCCCCCGTCACGAGAACGAAGCGCGGCTCGCCAGTACTCGCAACGTGCCAGACCTCTTGCAGAGCCTCCCACTCCTGCTTTCGTCCGATGAGCGTTGGGGTAGCAGCGAGCAGCGTTTGCTGGGCTCTTGCCGGAATGACAGGCGTTTCGTGCTGCATGAGTCGCTCGTAGGCTTCTCGAGTCGCCGTATCGGGGTCGACTCCCAATTCGCGTTGTAAGGTGGTGACACAGGTGTGGTAGACGTGCAATGCGCTGGCGCGATCGTTATTCAGCGCGAACAAACGCATCAGACGGCGATAGAGGTTTTCCGAGAGAGGGTCGAGTGCGATCAAGCGCTGGGCATAGCGGATGGCGGTGACGTTGTCGCCCTGCACTTCAAAGAGGCGGAGTAGTTGTTCGAGTACCTGCAGGTGGCGCTGGCGGAGCCGATCCCGCTCAGGCAAGATCCATTCATCATAGCAGCCAGGCAGTAATTCACCTCGATACAGGCTGTCTGCCTGCTCGAGAGCGGCTTGTAGTGAGTGTTGGTCATTCCGTTGTGTTGCCGCGTCTGCGAGAGTGAGAGTCTTTTCGAACGCAGCGACATCGAGGTGGAATGGCGTGACGGGGTGCCAATGCAACATGTGCGTGTCGGAAGAGAGGAATTGCTCCATAGCTGGAAGTGCCTGGCGCAACTGGTGGAGCAGTTGGCGCAAGTTATTGCGAGCCTGGGCCTCGGTTGTTTCGGGCCAGAAGAGGAAGGCAAGATGCTGGCGCTGTTGGGGGACATCGTGATGCAGCACGAGGTAAGCGAGCAATGATTGCATGCGCATGGTGTTGAGGCTTGTCACCTGCCGGTCATCGTAGATGAGGCTGAAATCGCCGAGCAAGCGAAGGTGAAGGGTTGGCATCGTCATGATCGGCTACCTTTCTCCTCTTTAAGCTCAAGCGATGGCAGAGTGATCAGCTCTGGAAACATGGGTATGACATCACGAAAATAATCGAAGCCAACTACTGAAGATACGTCTGATCACCTTCAGCTTGCCACGATAGTCCTGATGCTCTTACTCTACCATATCATGCTCTTTTTTACCAATTGCGGCGTGATGCCCCGCCTTTAGGCGTGGAGAGTAGTCATCACTACCATTTTGCCCGTTCGGGGTGAACGCGAGCGGGCGTAAAAGTGATGCAGAACAAGGCTTCCGGCACCACGCGCCCAACTTTCAAAACCACGCCGCTCGAAGATGAAGTGCAAATCCCTCCCCATTTGCGAGAATAGGCGCTGCTTGAACTCCTGCTGCATTGGTTCGAGGAGCTGCCAAAACACGCTCTTGCACATGCATCTTTCGTCTTATTTGCTGCAGGTCAGTCAAAGTCTTCAATTCGCCATTCGTCTTGCCAATCCAGGTATGCCATTTCACCGTCAAAGTGAACTGGAAGCCAGACGTAATCCGCAACGGAGGTATCGGGATACGCAGGTATCAGGGACGCCTCTGGTGCCGCGCACCCCGAGTCGCCGCCAAAGTACTGAGCAAACTGATCCATCATGTTGGTGCATCGGGTGGAAGATTCGGCAGCCACCGGTCGGCCAGAGCGATGTACAGTTCCTTCTTGTGCGGGTGCTTGAAGACCGAACTGATTTGCGAATGGAGGGAGGTAGCGGTCGGATCGTCGGGATGCGGATTGCCTAACACGGTCCAGGGGCCGTGATAGGTCCTTGCGTTGGCAACCTCTGACGCATTGGGATAATACCACGTGGTGCCCGAGGTAAACAAGTAGTGCAGCCCCTTGTAGAAGAAGTAGGCCGGTCCTTCACGCACGTATGGCGGATGCGGGTGCGGAAAGTGTGTGGAGTAGTAACCCGTCACGTTGGTGTAATCGCCGGTCAGGTCGGCGCAGATGAGCTCGCTGTGAACTCTCTCGAAATAGTAGTAGGCCTTGCCGTCTGCGGGAGCGACGATCAGATCAAAGTCTCCGGCGTTCATCCCCAATGGTCGCAGTCCGGTCCTGACGATTGTGTACGGCCCCAGAAGCGCATCGGCAACCAGCACAGTCGACGCCTGAGTGCCATCCTTGCCCATGATCTTGACCCAGCAAACGTACTGCCCAGTTGCTCGATGGTAGATGATGTGCGGACGATCCAGGCATTGCGAAGGATGCAAAGGGGAGGCAGGGTCCTCCTCATTGGGCGGGATAATCAGCCCCTGGTCTTCCCAGTTGTACAAGTCCTTGGAGGCGTAGCATCGAACACCCCAATGCCAGATACCGCTATCGGCCTTGGACTTCTCCTTGTTCTCGCCGTACCAGTAAAAAGTGCCGTCGACGTACATGATCGAACCACCGTGTGCGTGGATGCGGTTTCCGTTTGTGTCCAGCCAAACGTGGCCGGGCTTGACTGATCTGTTCTGCATTCCTTCACCCTTCCACTCTATTAATTGAGTAGGCTTTCGGCCATGATCAGCGGGCCACGGCAGTGGGCTCCACCGCGGCCTCCGGCTGGTTTGTTACCAGGGTCGTGGCGAGGTTTGTTCACAAATATTCGTGTCTTCTTTCGAGCCCTCATTGAAGCATCTGCTGAACAACCAAAGGTACGGAGGTTCCTAGTTTCCTACCAGCATGCGTTCAGAATGAACGCGAGCCGGCGAGGCGAAGAAGTGACGCAGGACAAGGCTTCCGGCACCGCGCGCCCAACTTTCAAAACCTTGCCGCTCTACGATGAAGTGCAAATCCCTCCCCATTTGCGAGAATAGATGCTGCTTGAACTCCTGCTGCATTGGTTCGAGGAGCCAATCGCCACACAGAATACTCGCATCATCATCGTGACCGGAGAGTACTACACATTCCGGGTTAAAGATATTGACAAGGTTGGCCAGCGACACCCCCAATAGTATCCCCGCGCGGTGAAAAGCCGCCTTTGCAGCTTCATCACCATTTCTCGCTAGTCCTAATACCTCGTGGGTCGTGAGTTCCTGGACGCCCATTTCGAGACTATAGGTGTTTGAACGCACATATTCAAGATAATTCTTGACGATACCGGCGTCAGAGACGTAGGTCTCCAGACATCCGGAGTTGCCGCACGCGCAGAGACGCCCTTCGGTGGTGACCGCCGTATGACCGAACTCGCCGGCACCCCCAGATGCTCCCCGGTAGAGATCGTCGTTGATCACTATGCCAAGTCCAACACCGCGGCCAACGGCCACCACCAGAAAATGATGGTAGGGCTGACCCTGACCGAAGAGCTTCTCGTAGATTGCCAGACAATTGATATCATTATCAAGGAAGACGGGGATTCTCAGGCGGTCTTCCAAAGGACGGCTGATCTCAACGTTTTGCCAGTTCATGATCCAAGAATCGACGCAGCATCCGTTCTCCGCATCAATCAACCCGCCCATTCCAAGGCCCACACCTATAATCTTCTCCCTGGGAATGCCACTCTTGGAAAATAGCTCCTCCAGGCACTGCGCTACCAAATCTATTGCCTGCGGATAGTTGTCGCGCATTGCGATGTCCCATTGTTGGGAGTAGACGGGATCGCTGTTCAAATTAAGAATAACCGCTGTCAGCGAAGTGGGTTGAGCCATCAGCCCAACAGCGAACGCCCCTTCAGGGTTGATTTCCAACAGTCCTGCCCGGCGCCCACCTGTCGATTCGGCGTACTCTTCTTCCAGGATCAGATGTCGGTCGATGAGGTTGTTGGTAATTTTTATCACCGTGGCCTGGCTGAGACCGGACAGCATGGCTAGCTGTGGGCGTGAAATGGGGGCGTGTCCGCGTACCAAATTCAGGAGGATGCTCTGATTAATACTGCGTATCAAAAAGCGGTCTGCGGATTTTATTTGTTCTGGCATCGATCTATTACTCGACTAACATTAGTTATTAACAAAACCATCTTACTCGAAAAACGCCGTATTGTCAAGGCAAGAACCCGCATTTCCGGTAAAACTATTGACAGATAGCTCTTTTTTTCGTATACTAACTTTAGTTACTAACTATATTAAGTTTATTTGGTAAGCGAGACAGAGAGAATGACGGGTATGAACTGCACGCTACGTCTACTTCGGGAGCATCTCAACTACTCCATCCAGGAAGTAGCGGAGTCTGCAGGGCTTTCCTTTCGAACTGTGCTGCGTGCGGAGCAGGGAGCGCCACTGAATCCGGAATCGCGGCGGCGGCTATGCCAGTTTTATGGCAAAACACCTGAGGAACTCGGCTTAATCCCCCGAGGTCGAAGAGGGGAGACACTACCTCCCATCAAAAACTGCAAGACAACACGAGCCGACATCCGCTCATAATTCAGAGGGTCAATATTTGATGATTACACATATCTTTAGCAAACTCTACAATAAATATTATTAGAATTTGCTTATAAAATTGAAACTGTCACAAAACTGTCATCTATGTGACACAAGGTTTCCTGGAATTTACTTAGAAAGCTTGATAGGATTGTAGTGTATCCTCTTAGGTTCGTTTCCAAAAGAAACGAGCGGTCGTAAGCCAGTATTGTACAAAGTTGTACTTTATTCCTGGTACCTTGTCCTTCGTGACAGCCAGCGCAACTCCTGGCACGGCTCTATATCCCAAAGAAAAAGGGATCAAGGAAGGAGGAGATGCCTATTCATCGATGAGTACTCCGACGGCTCTATCTGCGAAAGCAGATTGAGCGCTGCCCTACTGTATCTTGTTTGTTTCCACCCTGATTTGTTTTCGGCCTACCCTGGAGAAACCGTCATATTTTAGACGCCCAGGACGAGAGGAGCAGTTAAGTATATGCCTCAACAAATATCTCGCCTCGAAGAGGCCATGAATCGGCGCCAGTTCGTCAAGGTTGCGGGTGGCGCGACGATTAGTTTAGCGGCGTTTCTCGCCGGGTGCGGCTCGTCGACCGGCGGCTCCACCAACAGCAACGGCAGCGCTGCGATCGAGTTCCTGTCCGTGCAGCAGGAGGGCATGGGCTGGCCGCTCGTCCTGTCCACCATCACCGACCAGTACGCCAAGACGCACCCCGGCACCACGTTCAAGGTGAACTTCGCGGGGCAGACTACACTGTACCAGAAGGTTCAGTTGCTTGCCGGGCAGGGTGCCCTCCCAATCCTCTACAACACTCCACCAGCAGACCTGATGACGCAATTGGTGAAGAACGGCGAGGGACTGGACATTGAGTCAACTTTCCAGCAACTCGGTGTCTTACAAGAGCTTCAACCGGTAGCGATTACGCTCCTCAAGAAGGTCTTCAATGGCCAGCTCGTCGCACTCCCCTTCGAGCTCAACATGGAGGGGTTCTGGTACAATAAGCAAATCTTCTCGCAGAACGGCCTCCAGCCGCCAAACACGTGGGACGCGCTGGTCCAAATTGCTGGCAGCCTACAGCAGAAAGGCATCCAACCGTTTTCCGCGTCGGGGAAACAGGGGTGGCCCATCACCCGCCTGATTGGCAACTACCTTTACCGCAAGCTCGGCCCCAATGCCCTGGACAGCGTCAAGAGCGGGCAGGCAAAGCTGACCGACCCGGCGTATGTCGAGGCCGCCCAGGCCGTCGCCAACCTGGGCAAGCAGGGTTACTTCGGCCCAGGCGTGGCCACCATCGACTACGACCCGTCGGTAGACATCTTCCTGCAGGGCAAAGCGGCGCGGACAACATCGGCTTCTTCCCGTTCCCAAACGTCGTCGGCGGTATGGGGAGCTCGACCCAGACACCTATGAACGCGGGTCAGCCTACTTCGGTGAACAAGCAGAAGTACAACGCCACCATCGGGCAGTGGCTCGCGTTCATGGCCAAGAACTACGGCGACATAGCACTGCAGAAGGAGGGAGCGGTGACGGGTTTCGTCGTTCATAACCCACCCGCGAACCTTGACGCACTCACCGCGTTGGTCGAGAACCAGATCAAACAGGTGAGTGAGCCGGTGCTCTGGTTCGAAGCGCAGTTCTCGACGAAGTCCACAAACATCTCTCAACAGGACGCTGCTCTGTTGGCGACGAACGCTATGTCCCCCGATGCCTTCATGGCCGCGGTCCAGCAAACATTTTAAGCAGTCTTCGCGCAATGCTGCGCCCGAAAGTCGGCTCAGTTTGACTCCCGACTGGCGGCAGTCGATAGCGTCTAGTAGTTTCTGGAGGGTACTACATGGAAACAATGCTGCGTGATCGGAGAGCGGCGCTGCTCCTGGTGGGTCCTGCGCTGCTCATCTACTCCCTTATCGTGCTGGTGCCGGTCGTTTGGTCGCTTGCGTATACGCTGTTCGAGGGCAATGTCCTCTCCGGTTTCCAGTTCGTCGGCTTCCACAACTTTGCCGTTCTCGTCAGCGATGCGTCGTTCTGGCAGGCCCTGGCATTCACGCTGAAGTACGCGGTCGTCGTGACTCTAGGCCAGGTGGTAATTGGCCTGCTGCTTTCGCTGATGTACGTCTTCTACCTTGGCAAGGCCTCGGGGCTGGTCCGGACGCTGATCTTCTTTCCTGTCATTCTACCTGCAGTGGCCATCGCGCAGTTGTTCTCGAAGATCTTCGAGATCGCGCCGCAGTATGGTCTGGTGAACTCTCTCCTGCAAGCAGTACACGCCAACGGTTTGATCCAGCCATGGCTGGGCCAGGGTGGATCGGCGTTCTGGGTCATTGTCATCATGGATATCTGGACCTCCATGGGCTTCTACGCCGTGCTGCTCTTCGCCGGGCTGGTCGAAATCCCCGGCGATATTCTCGAGGGTGCGCGGGTTGACGGTGCCACCGGATGGCGACTCGTACGCTACATCGTCTTGCCGCTGCTCACGCCGATCCTGTTCTCGTCTTTCATCTTCAGCATCAATGGGACGCTCAAGGTGTTTGCGAGTATCGTGGCGCTGACGAATGGCGGACCGGGACAGGAGACGACACCGCTGACATTGTATATGTTCAACACGGCCTTCTCCAATGGCCAGTATGGGTACGGGAGTACTATTGCGACGGCACTGGCCATCATGAGCCTTCTCGTAACTCTGCTGATCTTTAGCTCCGCACGCCGTGACGTTGCCTAGTGATCGGAGATTTCATATGAGCCAAATACTCACCGGACGAGTGGATGAAACGAAGACGAGCGTTCGCAAGCTTGAGTCGAAGAGGAGGGACGCTACCAGGAAGATGCTCTCCCGCATCCCTGCATGGGTGCTGATCGGGCTGATCCTTGTCATAGTGCTCTACCCGATGCTGTGGATGCTGCTGTCCTCGTTTAAGACGAATACCGAGTTCTCGGTAGAGCCGTTCTGGTCCTTACCCTCGGCCTTTCATTGGGAGAACTACGCCGTGGCCTGGAACTCGGGCATGAGCACCTACTTTCTGAACAGCGTGATCGTGGTGTTTCCGTCGCTCGCGCTGATCCTCGTGATCAGCGTGGCCGCGAGCTTCGCTCTCGAGGTGATGCTGTGGCGTGGACGTAACGCCATTCTACTCATCTTCCTCGCCGGGATCATGATCCCGTTGCAAATGGTGCTGCTGCCGTTGTTCACTATCTACTTTCAGGCAGGATTGATCGATACCCGCTGGGCGTTGATTATCACCTATACTGCCTTCGGCCTGCCCCTTGCGGTCTTTTTGATGGCAGGGTTCTTCAAGACTGTCCCGCGTGCGGTGATCGAGGCGGCGGTACTCGACGGAGCAAGCATCTACCAGATTTTCTACCGTGTGGCTGTGCCGATGGTCGCGAACGGGCTCCTGACCATTGCCCTGGTGCAGTTCTTTTTCCTCTGGAATGAGCTGCTGTTCGCACTGACCTTCATCAGTAGTGACAGCAATCGCACTATTCCGACGGGTCTGTTGAACTTCACCGGAGAGCACGGCTCGGTCGATTGGGGGCCGACGTTCGCCGCGGTCAGCATAACGGTCATTCCGACACTGATCCTCTACCTGGTGCTCAATCAGAAGGTCATCAAGGGACTAACATCTGGAGCGGTCAAGGGCTAAACTTTGATATTGGCGAGTGCCTACTTTCACTGGTTGCATAAAGCCCAAGTACCCCTTCACGAAAGGGTTTCTTGAGCATACCATAGAGAAGGAAAGAGAGAGTGAACACGAGTACACATTCAGCCTCAGCACACGATAGGCCGTGGATGGATACGGCTCTGTCTCCAGATGAGCGTGCCACGCTCCTGCTCACTCAGATGACGCTGGAAGAGAAGGTGGATATGCTCAGCGAGAAGAGCGGGGCGGGATTACCCCCTTCCCGGCTTGGCATCCCTCCACTGACTTTCGCTGACGGACCAGCCGGTGTCCGCATCGATAGGGGCAGGCGAGACGTGAACGAAGGCAAGGCGACGGCGCCACCGGCTCCTATTGCCCTGGCGG
>VBHV01000085.1 GCA_005881995.1 Chloroflexota bacterium
AGCTTGCAGATTTTGCAAGACCCTGTTGGTCTGCGCTTCAATATCCCCGCCGACAAGTGCTCCTGTGGCAGGATCAAGGGCGATCTGACCGGAGGTGTAGACAAATTGGCCGCAGCGAATAGCCTGGCTATAGGGGCCGATGGCTCCCGGGGCTTGTGTTGTGCTGATCTGATTCCGTTCCATGAGTAACTTCCTGTACATTGTTTTCTGTAGGGCGCGATACATCGCGCCCGCCTGAGTTGATCTTCATCATACAACGGGCGCGATACATCTCACCCCTACAACCTGTAATTTGAATGAGTGCTATCAATACATTGGCGGATGGAATTGTCCAGGCCCGCCGCTGCCAGGTGATGGATTACGCGTAAGCACCTGCGAGGACGCCGCCTTTGCGCGCACAAGCAATTCCTTTGCGCAAAGGCGCAGAGCTTGCTGCATTTCAGCCGCCGAGTTAAAACGGTCTTCCGGCTCTTTCTCCAACGCTTTGTTGACAATCTGCTCCAGGGCAGGTGGTACATTGGTATTGAACTGGTGCAGAGGAGGTGGATAGGTCGACGCGTGCTGCATCGCGATAGAAACAGCCGTTGGACCAACAAAAGGCGGACGCCCGGCCAGCATTTCAAACATCACCACGCCTAATGAATAGAGATCAGAAGAGGCGGTGAGATTCTCCCCCCGCGCCTGTTCTGGCGAAAGATAATCGGCTGTGCCAAGCACAATCCCGCTATTGGTAAGACCGGCGGTTTCGGCAACGCGCACGATGCCAAAGTCCGTCAGTTTAACCAGCAGATTTGACGCGGAGACGACGTTCCCATCGGCTCCGCTGCCTACATTACCCGCGCTACTCGCCAGCATAATATTCTGAGGCTTGATGTCGCGATGGATAAAGCCACGCGCATGCGCTACTTCCAGGACAGCGCATACCTGTGCCGCGATCTCTAGCGTTTCGTAGGCATGCAGGTGCCGGCGCTGCGCGATCAGTTGTTTCAGCGTCGGGCCGTGAATATACTCCATCACCAGAAAATACTGGCTGAACTCTTCAATAAAATCGTAGATGGTGACAGCATTGGGATGTGCAAGTGCAGCTGCCGCACGCGCTTCACGGCGAAAACGTTCAACAGACCGCAGATCGTTTTTATCGAGTGAACGCAGGACTTTGATCGCTACCAACCGTTCTACGCGATGATCCCAGGTTTTGAACACACTGGCCATGCCGCCAGTAGCGATATGTTCACGTATTTCGTACCGTCCGGCAATCAATGTGCCTTCAAACTGTGTCAATGTTGTACCTCAAGAACCTGGAATTCCCCGGTAATATCGCATTTTGATGCAAGGCATAAAGCCTCTTATTCCGACTTCCACCAACCAGGCGGACCGGGTTCAGGCAGTCGGTAAGGCGTAGTATACCATTATCACTACTAGTTCGTCCAGAACGGGCGAGAACTTCCATCAACGCCGCCGGTCGTAAGCTGTACGGGGCTGCCCTGCATACTGTACGCGCCCGTTTTCGCGTCGTGCTGGATATTTGCCAGCCAGAGATCAAACTCGTTGTTCGTGTATTCCAGGAAGGCTATTTGTTTGCCATCGGGCGACCAGACAGGTTGGCTCACATACTGGCTGCTCAGGATATGCGACGATTTGCTATACGGGATCAAGGCTTGCTTCTGTAAGTTTTGATCATTTGGATTAGCTGTTACGCCCTGTGCCACCGGCATAACGTACAGTCCCATTGAGGTGGTAGATTCGCGCCGGATATACGCAATGGAATTGCCATCGGGCGAAAAGGCGGGTTGTATATTCTGTACGTTAGGCGGCGTGAGAGCTATCCCTGAGTCGAAAACCGGCGAGTATGTTCCAGGATTATTAGCAATCGCGTTGGCGTCGGCCAAGTATACCTGGATTACCTGCTGGGTGCCTGTCTGTGTGTCATAAGCATAATGTGTGTATACGATCTGATGCAGGTCAGGATGCCTTGGCTGATAGGATGCATCGCGATTTCCGCCATCGCCAAAACTGGCATAGGCTAGCGGTTGGGCCGTTGCGGCCGGGTTGTTGATCGGAATAGAGAAGACCTGTAAATCCAAAAAATAGCCGCTCTTGAATAACTGGTTAAGGTTGGACCACACAAAGTCTTTTTGTAGATCGCTCAGGAAGAGCAGGTGGGAGCTATCGGGCGACCACGCGGGTTGCACGTACCAGTGATAGCTGTTTTTAGGAAAGCCACTATCGACATAAGAAGTTCCGTTGCCATCGAGCAATCTCGTCCCGTTACCACCGTTGACCGGTATATAGGCAATATTCGAATAGTTCTTGTAGCGCACCACGTACGCTATCCATTTGCCATTGGGAGAGACGGCGGGGTCATAGATATCACCGTCCTTCAGCAATTCGGTGGCCTTACTATCACCTGTAATGACCCACAGGTTATGATCGATGGTCAGGTATATTTTGCCTTTGAACAGGTTTTGCGCAATGGTAACCTGGTTACCGCTCGAATTGGTAGTAATGGGGTTGCCGCTCGAATTGTTATCACCAGTGCCGAAGCACCCCTGCATGCTCAATGCTACCAGTAGCAAGAGGCAGAAGGTGAGCCAGGGGCTATATTTATTGCTCTTCATGATTTGTCTATCCTGCATCATCAGCTTACACTTGCAAAGCTTGAGGCGATCCAAATACGACAGCAAACGTGAGATCTAGCAGACTATGGAAACTAAACATGTTATCACTGCCGCCCACCAGGCTCATAGGGTTGGCGCTAGCAAGCTGGCTGGGCCAGGCCACCGTATTGGCGCTTGTATTCGACGTTGGCGATACTGATGCCAGCGTGGAATTGCTACTATTTCCGCTGTTCGCATAAATGTTGCAACCCGCCTTGTTGCCAAGATCAAACATTTTGGCAATCGCCGGAATGATCTGATCGCAGCGGGGTTGCACTATAGACTCTCCACCTGGTAACATGGCAGATGATGAGTAAGGCGGCGATAAAATGACGCGTTGAATTTTGTTTGGGTCGATGCCGCGAGCAAGGTTCATCAGCTTGAGCACATCGGGTAACTGCATATCTGTTTTGACCCAGCCATCAAGGTCTGCTGCTATGTCAGGCAATTTGTTGACAATGCCAGAATTGCTGAGTTTTGTCTTCAATGCGCTGAGCACCTGCTGCTGGCGCGCCGAGCGACCGAAGTCACCCACAAGGTCGGCATGGCGCGAACGCACATACTCGAGGGCCTCAGCACCCGAAAGATGCTGCGGGCCAGGGGCAATATACAGACGTTTGTAGGCGTAGGTATCGCCGGTAGTGTTGCCAACATCATCGGGATAGGAGTCATCTGTGATAGGATGGAGCACATCGACATCGACGCCGCCCACCGTGTCGATCACCTTGACGAAACCGTTCAGACCCACCCACGCGTAATAGTTGATGGGGATGCCAAAATCCTGCTGAATCGTCCGTCGACTCAGGTCGACGGCTCCCTGAAAGCCGCCCTGACCAATGCCATAGCCATGTTCGAAAGCTTCGTCCAGTTTGCCCATACCGTAGCCAGGGATATTGATATAAAAGTCACGTGGTATGGAGAGCATCCCAATTTGTTTGCTGGTCGGATCAATGGTTATTACAATATCGGTCTGCGCCAGGTAGACAGTTGAACCACCGACGGAGGTTCCGAATTTCTGATCAGTATCACTACCCAGTAGCAGGATATTGATACGCGGACCGCTCAAAATGTCGCCGCTGCGCCCCTGGTTGGGGTCTTCTTCCCCACCCACACGCTGCACTTGTTGGTTTGTAATATCGCTAATAGGTTTGGCAAAGTACAATTCATAGTAGGTAAAGAGACCGCCAGTGACCACCAATAACAGCAAAAAGATAGACGTGAGGACACGCGCCCAGATGGGGAAGCGGCGTTTCTTTTTCGATCCCCTGCCCTTTCCGCCATTCCCACTATATCCCGGAGGAGGCTGCAAAAAGGGAGGGGGACTACCAGCGCCAGGATATCCCACCTGCGGCACGGGCATGTTTGTATTAGGCCCGTACATGGGAGGCGAATACAACGGATGTGAAGCAGGACGCTGCATAGGTGGAGCTTGCACAGCCTGTGGCATCATCTGGGACAATTGAGCCACCTGTCCATTGGCATACATGTTGGAGAACGGGGTAATACCGGATTCGCGCGGCGATACGGGGCCATGCATGAACGCCTGTGGGTTCACGCTCTGGCTCATTGGTTCTTCCGACCATACCAGCTTGCCTCGTCCTGGCTGCCCTGTTGACTGCGGCTGAGCTATACGATGCTCCAGCGTATCCTGTTCTGCGACAGAGATTGCATTGTATCCAGGTTGCTTTGAGTACTGCGGCTGTTGAGAATAGTGGGAGTGCAGCGGCTGCACATTCCCATCATTCCAATTTGATACCAGTCCCGAAGTGGATAAGAGTCCCGTGCCTGGATGCGGTAGCACCTGGCTGGAAGAGAGCATATTCGCCTGCGACTGATCGGCAGTGGAGTCGCTGCCAGCAGGAACCCGTGCCCATCTATTCATTGCCGCGATGTGTGCTGGCACATCAGGACTATCCTTTTGCACGTACAATTTTACAAATTGGGATTTCAATAGTACTTACCTGCTTCCTGATGAATTGATCCTTTGAATACCATACTGCCGGGCATTCCACACCTCCCCACCTACTCCCAATGACAGGCGCTCTATACAGGCGCCTCTGGTCTTTTTTTAGAATATCCTCACCAGTTACTAAGACAGAGAAATGAGATATAGTAAGCTTTACTCTAGTATAACGAGCCATAGAATGAAAACTTCACTCTGCGGGCATAACTACACCAATTTTGCCCATAGCATCGGTCTTCTACTCCTAGAAACGTATTTTCCTGGCAAAACATCACAGCAGTGCATCGATGTCCTATGCCATTGGCCATGCATGAGCGTATGCCTCGGCTGACATCTTCGCGTTCCCTTCGACCACTGAAACCTTCGGACAGGTGGTATTGGAGGCCATGGCCTCCGCGCTGCCGGTGGTTGGAGTGCTTTCGGAGGGGGTCTGTGACCTGGTGCAGGATGGTCGCACCGGATTCCTGTTAGATGCGGCCGGACTCGACGAACACGAACAGGCGCGAGGCTATCGCATCCGCCTGGAACACCTGGTATACAACGCCCTTCTGCGCTACACCATGGGACAGGCCGCGTTGAACAAGGCGCAACAACGCTCCTGGCCCGCCGCCATGCAACATCTCTTTGATGGCTATCAAGAGGTAATTATGGATGCGCGACCACTGGCCGCGGCGTAACGTAACGACTATTAGTGTTCCTTCTCCTCCTGCCGTGCCTGTAAAAAGGACAGGATCAATGAGCCAATCAATACCCCTAGCAGCACAATCTCCATT
>VBHV01000732.1 GCA_005881995.1 Chloroflexota bacterium
CCTGAATCCCAACTGCAGCACGCACTAATGGCCCGTTCAGCAAACGTGGCATCATAATCCCCTGAAAAGGACCGTGGATCGAAACCCTGGCTGTCATTTCTTCAAACCGCATGAGCTCTGGTGCACAGAGCGCCGCGATGGTCAGTGGATCGTGTAGATAGGGGTAGGCGGAATGCCAACGAGGACGGTGTCGCTGCCAGACGCGCAGCAGCTGATACAAGAGGCGTGTCTGTGGAGAATTATCATAGCGTAACCGCTCGATATCGCCTGGAAGCAACTGACAGTACCTGGTGATGTTCAGACCCATGAGGGTGACGGGAATGCCCGCCGCCAGCACGATTTGCGCCGCTTTTACATCGCTGCGCACATTCCAATCCGGCCAGGGTATGCCGCTTGAACCACCCATCATCACAACGCTTCTTATAGTCATAAATAAAAGTGGTTCGATCAGCAGAGCTGTGGCGACGTTGGTTAATGGGCCAATACAGACCAGTGTGAGGCGTCCTGGATAAGCCAACGCTTTTTGTACGATCAACTCAGGACCACTATAGGGGCTGGTAT
The DNA here is from genome assembly GCA_005881995.1 of Chloroflexota bacterium. The sequence goes on from VBHV01000732.1 coordinate 562, forward strand.
TGTAGAGCTCGCAGGGGTCGAGGATGGCCGCCTGGGGAACACCAGAGGCGCGATGTCGCACCTGAAGCGGAGTTGAGATGCCGGCTGCTACTGGAATATCGTCGCGCCCAAAGACGCGCAGCAGGTGTTGTGCCAGGCGGGCACGCAGGCGAGTGTCGCCGAAAACCGTCGTCACTCCTTGCAGCTCGATCTCTGGGGAACGCAGCGCCAGGGCCAGGGCCAACGCATCGTCAATATCGTCACCGATATCGGTATCAAGCAGGACAAGGTGTTTGTTGTCACTATCCGATTGGCTTGCCTGCCTATCCTCGTTGGAGGGCGATTGGCTCATTGGCAATTTATCCTTGCATATGTTACATTGATGGTACGAGTGGTTACATTCGGATCAGAAGCGAGATCGACGCCTTTTACTAGACTATCACAGTCGTGAAAACGCGCGCAAGGAAGATATGTTGTGCTCGATACGCTCATTTCAAAGAAGGGTCACTTAGCTAATGGATACGCTGAAACGTGAATTGCTGGCGCAGCGCGTGCGTCAGGTCAAACCATCGGGAATACGCAAGTTTTTTGACATTATCAATACCATGCCGGATGTTATCTCGCTTGGCGTGGGCGAGCCGGATTTCGTCACGCCGGAGCATATTCGCCAGGCTGGTATTCGCTCGATTGAATTGGGACATACGCGGTATACATCGAACTATGGCATACTTGGACTGCGCGAAGAGATTGCGGCCTTGCTGCACCGCCGCTATGGATTGAGCTACGACCCAAAAACAGAAATCCTGGTAACTGTCGGCGTCAGCGAAGGGGTTGATCTGACTATGCGCACGCTCATTGATCCGGGTGACGAGGTGGTTTCCCCCGATCCAGGCTATGTCGCGTATGAAGCCGATATCATATTTGCTGGCGGCAGACCGGTACCCGTGCCAACCTATGCCAAATTTGATTTCAGTGTGCGCGCCGAGGAGATCGCTGCCGCCATTACGCCGCGTACTAAAATGATCCTGCTTGGCACCCCGAATAACCCCACCGGAGCTGTTGTGCCACGCGCCGAGCTAGAAGGCATCGCCAGACTTGCCCAGGAGCACGACCTGATCGTCGCCGTAGACGAGGTGTATAGTCGCCTGGTCTATGATACCGAACATGTCAGTTTCGCGGCAATGCCTGGCATGCGCGAACGCACGGTGCTGCTGGATGGGTTTTCCAAAGCCTATGCCATGACCGGGTGGCGCGTCGGATACGTCGCAGCGCAGCGTTAGAGGCATTGCGCCACGGCGAAGAAGATGTGCAGGCAATGCACGAGGCATACGCTCGCCGCCGCCGCATGTTCGTGGATGGGCTCAACCGCATTGGCCTGCCTTGTTCTGAACCACGAGGAGCATTCTATGCTTTCCCCGACATTTCCTCGACAGGCATGTCGGATATCGACTTCGCCGAAAAATTGCTCTTCGAGGAGCAGGTGGCCGTCGTTCCGGGCAGCTCGTTTGGCGCGGCTGGCAATGGCTACGTGCGCTGCGCATATTGCACCGCGTATGACAAGCTGGAAGAAGCGCTCGTACGTATGGAGCGCTTCCTCAAGAATCTTAAGCGTTAGAGGAAACCTTGCTATGCCAGAGCGTAGAATTTCCAATGGCCTGTTCACTCGTTCCGAGGATATCCCCGATGAGCGTTTCCGTTTCTTCTGTTCAGAATGTGGCGAACCGATTGAGGGAATTCCCTATAGAACCACATGGCATGGATGGTGCGCCTGCTTCGATCCCTGGGATTTCTGCTCGGAAGAGTGCTGGAACAAGAACGATTTGCTTAATTCAGCGAACTGGCCTCCATCAACCAGCAAGTGGTAAGAAGCGGGTCGATAGATGATTCATGAAACAAACGCTACTATTCAGCGATAGGTCCCCATTGTCCACTGGCGCGATCGCGTTTCAGCTCGAATAAATTTGGTTGACGCGGCGCCCACGCCGTGTAATCCCACCATTCCCCGGCATCTTCGCCGCGTGGCACATCCTGGATGATCGGGCCATAAAAACCTACGTCCAGTCCTTCAATGGCAATGGTTGGTACGCCAAACGCCTTGTATCTTCGCACGGCCTCTTCATGGTCGTTGAGTACATCTTGTATGGTGCTTTCATCCGCCAGTGCCGCGTCTACCAGTCCGGGATCAAGCTCTGCTCGCTTCACTGCCTCGCGTACCCCATCGGCCTGACGAATGTCCTCCTTACGTCCATGCCGCGCTGCTCCTAATGTCAGGTACAGCCGTTCAACCGCCTTATTGCCGTATTGACGGCGTACCAGGGCCAGCGTACGCTGTGCAACCCAACTCCCATCCTGCTGGTAATCCGGTACAACTCCTTCTTTACGGTTCACCACTTCCAGGCTGAAGAAGCGCCAGGTGATGTCTATCGGGCGAACAGCACGCGCCTCGCGAATCCAGAGCGCCGTGCGCCAGGCCAGTGGGCAAGCCGGGTCAAAGTGAAAGTGAATGCGGGTTGGTGTTGTCTCTTGTTTCATGTTCAGGTGATGATCTCCTTTTGGTTGTTAAAGATGAAATTACGCGATTTTCCTGTATAGATTAT
>VBHV01000086.1 GCA_005881995.1 Chloroflexota bacterium
AATCTTTTTCAGGTACGAATCGACCCAGCCGGTCAGCGTGACGATGCCATCCTTGACCGAGACACCGACTTCGTTGGGCTTGACAGTCGTATCCCACTTCAATTCTTCCAGGACATCTCTCTGGATTTCTTCATCTGTACGGGTGCTAACCGCCATGTTGCTTGTCTCCTTTTCATTCTGTGCGGTTTAAATGCGTTAGCTCTGCCAGGCGCATGACCTGACAGCCTCATCACTACAGGTCTTCATCATAGTAAGTATAGGTCGTACCAAATGCTTTGTCAAGTATTTATAATATCTCATCTACTATTTTACGAAACAAAAATAAATTTATCTTTTGAGCAGCAGAAGTACGAACATTTAGAGCAACTTCCATTAGTTGTCGGCGTCAGAAGCCGGTTGGCAATCTCGCCAAACATCTTTACTGGACAAAATATATTTTTACATCATAAATTAAAAGACGTGTTAATATAAATACTTGACAAAGAGAGGCGCGGAATATATACTTGTGTAGATGAATGAGAAGGAGGAAATGACGATGCAACGTACCATGCAGCGGCCGGCGGAAGCCAGTGGGATGTTTACCATTGGTGGTGACCTCAAGGTCTATCGTCTGGGCTTCGGCGCCATGCGCCTCACCGGGGAAGGCATCTGGGGCCCGCCAGCCAACAAGCAAGAAGCCATCGCAGTCCTGCGCCGCGCCCTTGAACTGGGTATCAACCTGATCGATACTGCTGACTCCTATGGACCAGAGGTCAGCGAGTTGCTCATTGCAGAAGCTCTCTACCCCTATCCGAAAGGCCTGGTCATTGCTACCAAGGGTGGCTTAGTACGTCCTGGCCCAAACCAGTGGGTACCAGATGGGCGCCCCGAGCATCTGCGTGAAGCTCTAGAGGGCAGTCTGCGCCGCCTGCGCCTCGACCACATCGACCTGTATCAATTCCATCGCCCGGATCCCAGGGTTCCCTTCGAAGTCTCCGTCGGTGAGTTCGCGAAGATGAGGCAGGAGGGGAAGATTCGCCATGTCGGGCTCTCGAATGTCACCATCGATCAACTGGCGCGAGCGCAAAAGATCGTGCCCATTGTCACCGTGCAGAACCACTATAACCTGGCGCACCGTGAGTCCGAAAATATGACAGCTGCCGAGTCAGAAGCGATGATCGATATCTGTGCAGATCAGGGTATCGGCTTTATCCCCTGGTTCCCGCTGGCAACCGGCGAGCTTGCTCGCGAGGGCGGACCGCTCGACCAGATCGCCAGGCGGCATAGTGCCAAACCCAGCCAGATCGCAATTGCCTGGCTCCTCCAGCGCTCCAGTAACATGCTCCCGATCCCAGGAACCTCCTCGGTGAAACACCTCGAAGAGAACGTGCTGGGCGCAACGATCAAGCTGACCCAGGAGGAGTTTGACACTCTGGACGAGACATGCTCTCGACCAAATCGCGGTGAGCAGGATGAGCCGATCTACAAATGGCAAGTTCGTTCATGGCGTTATGCCATTTGTCCTGAAGTCCGCGCTTCACCCCGATGAGGCGATCAACCTTTCGTTGTGAAACGAGGTACGGCAGTGGATTAAGTTCCAGCGCTTCGGCCTCAAGAGCGCCTATGCGAAAGTCAATTTCCTCAATTTGCTGGGTGAGGCTTTGAACCGTTTGCTGAACAGGTTCGCAATCTGAATGGGTATTGACTGTCATGGTGCCCTTCTTTCCATTGTGTGTTGTTTTTACGCCTGCTTTCTGCCTGGCTCCGTGGTTGACCACCTCATCAGGAGGAATTTAGGAATTCAATTTTTCAAAGAGCGGCGTGCATCCTCAGTGAAAACGATCTGTTTAGCCATAACGATTACTACTCATTCAAGAACCGCCAGGACGTCACTCTCTCGAAGTACCAGGTATATCTCGTCATCCAGGATGATCTCTGTGCCACCGTACTTGGCGAACAGAACATGATTACCCTCGCGGAGTTCCATCACTGAGTGGCTACCATTATCCAGTAAGCGGCCGTTACCAACAGCAGTCACTGTTCCTTGCTGCGGCTTCTCTTTAGCCGTGTCTGGAATGATGATACCGCCCCTGGTCGTTTCTTCCCTAGAGTCAGGCTTGACGACCACGCGGTCGCCTAATGGTCGAATCTTTGTCATTGCAGGCATACCTCTTCCTTCAATACGGCTCACTGCTTTTCTTCACCGTACAAAGTATACGGTACGTCTGTTACTTTGTCAAGTATTTATATTATCTCATCAACTATTAATGAAACAAAAATATATTTTTCTATAGGAAAGATGCTCTCTTATGGATGGGATGCAAGAAGGTTATTCATAGCAAATTGATGAGATAAATCAATGAAATCGTTTCCTATCGTTGTACGGAAGAGCTAGAGTAGAACAAATCGAGCGCCGCCGTAATCACTTCCCCGGTAGGAATATCAGCCACAAACGAGGCATGATGATCGCAAGACATACAGCTGCGATCAATGCCACAAATTGGACATGTAAGACGCCATGAGATGACAGGGTGATGATATGTGCGTGTGAGTATACCAGCCGTAACGAGGTTGAAGCACCAGTAAATACCCACAGTTGGCGTTCCTACGGCAGAGGCCAGGTGAAGGGGACCAGAGTCGTTCGAGATCAATACCCGGCAACGGTTGAGCAGACTTGCGAGACCACCCAGTGAGAGACATCCACACAGGTTCTGAGGCACAGCCTTCATTGCCGTGATAACTGCATTAACCAGATGCTCTTCCTCTTTTGTCCCCACTACAACAATATGTGCCCCCGCAGTCGCCAGGGCCTCGCCCACGGCGCTAAACTTCTCGGGCGGCCAGCGACGTTCGGGATCACCTGCCCCTGGATGAAGGGCAACGAGCGGTTTCTCCCGTTCAGGGACAACCCTTCGGGCCTCGACAAGGTCCTCCTCGATGACAGAGATACGCGGTTCCAACGCGGTGGCCTTTGCTCCTATCAACGAGACAACTTCCAGATAGCGTATGCTTTCAGGTTGGAAGTAGATATATGGCGCCCATCGATCGAGTGGGACAGCATCTGGTGTTTTCAGGCCCACGGTCATGCGGGCGCCTAAGCGCAGAAGGAATGGGTTAGAGTAGCGACCACCGCCATGGAGCTGGATAGCGAGATCAAAGCGTTCATGGTTCATGGCTTTGAAGAACTGCTCCTGTTCCGCAAGATTCTCCACGAGACCAGGCTCCTCGTTCACGCCCTTAAAAGCGGGGACGATGACAACCCGATCAATGGGCCCCGGCCTGTTCGCCAGGAAGTTTGCGTGCCACTTTTTGCCGAGTAGAACGATTTCGGCCTCAGGGTAGGCCACACGCAAAGCCTCTAGAGCAGGGAGAGCGAAGATAAAATCGCCAAGGCCGTTAGCGCGAAGTACCGCGATCTTGTGTACGTCGGGAACAGAAATGCTCATTTCCCCTTACTTCTGGTGGATGATGTTCCACAGCTTCTCCGCCTTGAAGGGCATATCCACATGTGTTCCGGTGAGGTCGAGTGTCTCTCGCAGATAGTGGACGAGCAACATGCGCGGTTCCACTTCTGAATGGTGCGTTTGACCGTTCACGGTCACGGTAATTGCGCGCTTCGTGGTCACGGATGCTCCCTCCATCTCAGCTAGTCGCGTCCACGCTCACAATTCGAGATGGAGCATGGACGCGATGATCTTTATTTCACCCACCGCTGCCCGCGGTTTCAGTCGTTTGCAACTTCGTCTTGAGACACTCGAAAAATTGCCCGGTGAGTTTCTCGGCGGTTTGATGAAGCAGACGTGTTCCGACGCTGGCAATCGTCCCGCTCACCGTCACCTGGGCAGTCCAATCCATGCGTGCTTGCACGACCATCAGGTCCGGCTCATGTTTCTCCGGTCGCGTAACATCCAGGGTGAATTTCGCTTTCACCGGCCCAACGCCGATGGAAACGACCGCTTTCCAGTGTTCTTCTCCCAGTTCTTCCAGGCTTTGAAAGCCCGGCGTACAGGCCGCGACGTTATGCACATCCAGCAGATATGCCCAGACCTTCTCAATGGGGGCGGCAATCGTCTCAGTTCCCGAAAATTCTTCCATCAATAGAACCTTTCTATGTTATTCGCGGACAAGCAGCCGCGACCTACGATAGCTGCGCCTGGTCAAGCGCGCTACGATCAAATCTGTGATGATCGCTGCATCCAGGCCAACTGTCGAGCAGATAAACAAAGAGCCGAAAAAGGTTGCTGTCCCACTGGCACCTGGCAGTTCCGTGTTGTAGACGAGGGTGCCCACCCAGGCAAGGATGCCAAAAAAGCCAATGAGAGCGCCGACGAAGGCTCCCATGACGACTACTAAACGGTTTGGCACTGCACTTATCCAGTATGCGAGAAAGAGTGTGACCGGCAGTGCGAGAAGGAAACCAAAGACATCTCCTATGAATACTCCACTGGATGGGTTAATCATCAGTGCTGGCATAGTTTCAACGCCTCCTCAAAAAGTGTTTTTCATATGTGGGGCCTGTCTTTTAAGAATTGCTTAAAGCGGCGAGACCCGCTACAAGCAGACTGCCCGCTTGTTCCATTGAGGTCTTCTTAATCTTTACCGCACAAAGTATAGGTCGAAATTGCAAACTTGTCAAGTATTTATATTATCACATCAACTATTTTATGAAGCAAAAATATATTTTCTCTAGAACGAATACTACGTAAGCATCGCAATCATATGCTCATGAGAAGTCTCATATGTGCCTTAACCTCCCTCTGTAAGCCTTCTTGTTAGATGGAGGTTTTACTGCTTAGCAGCTTCTTCTCAGTAGGAAATATATTTTCGTTTCACAGAATAGTCGATGGATTTTTTCCCTGCTGAATTTTAAAAATGAAAGCAGTTATTTTATTGATTTCAGAAGGGCATTGAGATGGATCAGTGTAAAGAGGGTTGAGTCTTCTCGTAGACGAGCACTGGTCATTAGATATAGCTCAGCATGAGCTGAAAGGAGACGATTACCTATGGTAGCACAAACATGGCTTGAAGCAGCAACCTTTCCAAAGGCGGAAGATGCGCAGGCGGCGGTTGCAGAACTGAAACGCGAAGGATTTTCCGAGCAGCAAATCTCGGTAATCTACACCGATGCAGGGCACACCATTAAGGCGGGGATGATAACCGGAGCGGTTTGGGGGGGCGTGTTAGGAGCTTTATGGGGATTGCTCTTTCCCCCGATTGGCCTGCTGGTTGTCGCAGGTCCGATCCTGGGCGTCTTTCTTTCGGGCGCGGGACTTGCCGCTGCCGGGGCAGTCACAGTAGCCGCTCTGGATGGGCTCATCGCTGCCCTTATTCACCTGGGGATGCCTGAGGAGATAGCCACGCAACTGGGCGAGCGTGTGCACAAGGGAGACACGCTGGTTATTGCGCACGCTACTAACCCGGATCAGGCAGAAAGAGCGCGTGCTATCCTCGCGGCCCACAATCCGCGCATGGAGGGAGCCCAGCGCGACGAGGGCGTCGTTTCTGTCTCTCCCGCCGCAGTTTGATACACCCTCCTCTGAAGAGGGTATTTGATAGGGCGACCACGAAGGTCGCCCAATAGGCATCAATCTAAGCCGGGAAGTCAGGCGCAGGGCCAGATGACCCGTAGGGGCGAGGGAGGATGATGCGGGGTTGGGAGGGCCTTTATGGTCGCCCGCGGGGTGGGGAGGTAGTCGTGTTTCCGCAAGATACCAGTGAGATGAACGGGTACGCGGGCGACGCAAGCGTCCCAACCCCACATCCTCGTCCACTCCCGCCCCTACGGATGGTGATGGGCTTTTCTTCGGATGATGCGTATTGGGCGGTCACGAAGGTCGCCCTTCGTGTTTATCTTCGTGGACGCTGAGGAGGTGGATAGAGTGAGACAGCTCGCCACCGGTGGTTCATAAGCTACCTCTAAGCTTAATGAGCGGTTTGCGCCTCCTCTCTGTATTCCTGTGAATAGCCTCTTGAGAAGCGCGTGCACCTTCTACTCAAGGGAAAAATTTATTTTTGTTTCGATAAATAGTAGTTGAGATTATAACCATAGAAAATTTATTTTTGTTTCGTGAAATAGTAGAGTATAGTAACATAAATACTTGACAAAATGGTAGATACGCCGTATAATTGTGCGGTGAAGAAAAGAGGACATCGTCTTAAGAAACGGGCAGTCTTCTTGAGAAAAGATAGCAACCAAATACAAGGAGGAACAGATCTATGATTAGTCGTTATGATCCCTTCCGCGAGGCTCTCAGCCTTCGCCGTGCGATGGATCAATTGTTCGAACAGAGTTTTGTGAATCCCAATACGATGCCCGGCGCACAAGCTTTGCTGGCGCCTATGGATGTCTGTGAAACGAATAACGGCTACGAGGTGGATGTTGCGCTCCCAGGGGTGCGGCCGGAAGATGTTGAAATCACGGTTGATCAAAACACCTTGACGGTTCGAGGGCGTTACAGCCATCAGAACGATCACGAACACCAGCCCCAGGGTCAGACGCAGGGCCAACAACAGCAAACCCAACCGCAGTCGCAGCGGGATCGAGGACAACAGACGCAACAGATGCAGCAGACGCAGCAGCCTCAAGATGGCAAGGCTGACCGCCATCGGCAGGGACACAACTGGCTCTCGCGGGAGATCGTCTACGGCGCGTTTGAACGGACGGTCACTTTCCCCAGGCCCATCGATACCAACAATATCCAGACGAAGTTCGAGAATGGGATCCTCACGATTATGCTACCCGTCAGTGAAGCGAGCAAACCAAAGCGGATCAGCCTCACAGCGGGTGGTCAGAGCCAACAGAGTCAACAGAGCCAGCCGCAGCAGGTGACTGCAGGATCTGGGCAAAGACAAGGGTAAGCAGGGGTAGTAACGGACTTCTGGAAAGGAGTAAAAAAAAATGAATGTCATTGCTAGTGGGCAGGTTTCTCGTCGCTACTGGTGGATTATAGGGTTACGTGGACTCCTGGCGGTGCTGTTCGGCCTGGCTGCCTTTTTCTGGACGGGACTGACGCTTCTGGCGCTGGTGTACCTCTTCGGCGCGTATGCCCTGGTGAGTGGTGTGATGACGGTGATTGTTTCGTTAGAAGGGCGCAGGTATCTCCGGCTATGGTGGGTGTTGCTGATAGAAGGACTCGTGGGCATCGCCGCCGGTGTGGTGGCCTTCGCCTGGCCATTGATTACGGCGTTGGCCCTGCTCTACCTGATAGCGGCGTGGGCGATCGTGACAGGAGTTTTCGAGATCGCCGCATCTTTCTCAGGTCTGCTGCCCATGTCACAGGAGTGGACGTTGGCCCTGGCTGGCATCCTCTCTATTCTGTTTGGCGTACTCCTGGTCGTTCTACCTGGAGCAGGGATCTTGGGGCTGGTGTGGTTGATCGGCGCCTATGCCCTGGTTTACGGCATAGTGCTCATCATCCGTGCCTTCCAGTTCAGAACAGCAGGTACGACAACAGGTACCGCTTAAACGCAGGAAAAGTCCATTTGCAATGTTTCACTTCGCCACATCTGAACTGACGAAATTTTTGTCGACCTATGGCTACTGGGCGGTGCTGGTCTTCGTGGCAATCGAGAGCACGGGCATTCCCTTTCCTGGTGAAACCATGCTGCTCGTTGCATCCATCTATGCCGGGATGACGCACCGCCTGGCCATTCCACTGGTGATCGCGGCGGCAGCCGCGGGAGCAATTCTGGGCGATAATCTCGGCTACTGGGTTGGGCGCGAAGGCGGCTACCGTTTGTTGCGCCGTTACGGCCATTACATTCACATCGATGAGCGGAGAATGAAACTGGGACAGTACCTCTTCCGCAAGCACGGCGGCAAAGTAGTCTTCTTTGGGCGCTTTATCGCCGTCTTGCGTGCCTGGGCAGCGTTCCTAGCGGGGACCAACCGCATGCCGTGGGCTCCTTTCCTGCTTTACAATGCGCTAGGGGGCATCATCTGGGCTACGCTCTACGGGCTGGGGGGCTACTTCCTTGGCGATAATGTGCACCGGCTGACGGGGCCAATCGGACCCATTACGTTCGCACTGGGCTTGCTCATCACCATCGCGTCTCTGGTATTCACGCGGCGCCACGAGCGACGCCTGGAGGAGGAGGCCGAGAAGGCCCTCCCCGGTCCCCTCGATGCGTCCCAGCCAGTGGGCTGAGTTGTTAGAGGGCTACGGATAATCAGACACCCAAGAGTTGCCATAGCTCAGTACGGAATACTTACGGTAGACTCACCGCGAAGCCAGAGGGTGCAGGTTACTCTCGCTTTACCTAATAAAAAATGAGGACTTATTTTTGAGAAGGAGAAATGACTGACCCGGCGCGCAAATTCTCCTGAGTAACAGGCCGCTGAGGACGGTGGCCGTGACGGAAGAGGAAAGGAAGATACCATGCAGCAGAACGGACAGGAACAGCAGGAGCGCGGACGTCAGCAACAGGCGGCCGAACAGCAAGCACAAGAAGGTCAGCCCAATTCCGCTACCGTCTCGGCTGAGGTAGAGCAACAGCTTGCCGCAGAGCAGCAGAGGGCTGAAGAGTGCATGGACCTGCTGCGGCGAACACAGGCGGACTTCGTGAATTATCGGCGTCGCATGATCCAGGAGCAGGCCGAGGTACGCAGCGCAGCCCAGAGTGAGCTGCTCTCCCGCCTGTTGCCGGTGCTCGATGATCTTGGACGAGCGCTGGGAACAGCGCCGCCAGAGCTGGCCTCGCACCCGTGGGTGCAGGGCCAATTGCTGGTGGCGCGAAGACTGACCACGCTGCTTGGCCAGTTGGGCGTGCGACAGATCGGCGCGCCTGGAGAGCCGTTCGATCCGCGTTGGCATGAAGCCATCACGACAGAGGTGCGAACAGATGTGCCTGAAGGAACGATCGTGCGTGTTGCCCAGCCGGGATATATTCTGGGAGAGCGTGTCATTCGCCCCGCGCAGGTCGTAGTCGCGCGCGCTCCGTCTCCCGTGAGCGAGGCGCAGGGATAGCACTGAGACGTTCCTACACGTTAATGTGTGTTCACCCAGGTGAAGCAAGCGTATCTCACATCCTCTCCAGTAGAGGAGGGGGTGTGAGGCGGGATAAGCCGGAAGGAAGTGAGAGTATGGTACAACCGATTATTGTGGCAGGAGACTTCGCCGAGCTGGAACGCGCAGTGCTTGAGCTTTGCAAGCAAATCGATCTGCTCGCCCAGCATTTTCCCGATGAGGAGGATCGTGCCTACGCTCATCAGGCGAAGGAGTATCTCTGGCGCATGTACCGGAGTGCTCATGAGCGCGTGCTTGCCCGTGAAGGGCTTGAAAAATGAACTGGAAGAAGTCGGACATATGCGAATGGACTGTGCTGCACTATGTGCAGTACGGAGATGAGAGATAAAAGGAAGGAAGCGATAAGTAATGGCAAAAGTAATTGGCATTGATCTGGGCACCACCAACTCGGTAGTGGCGGTCATGGAGGCCGGTGAGCCGACCGTGCTGGAGAACAGCGAAGGCTCGCGGCTCACGCCCTCTGTCGTGGCCATCACCAAAAGCGGTGAGCGCCTGGTCGGCCAGGTGGCAAAACGACAGGCGGTGACCAACCCCGAAAATACAGTGTTTTCCATTAAGCGTCTCATGGGCCGCAAGTTCGATGACCCCGAGGTCCAGCGCACGATGAAGATGGTGCCCTACAAGATCACGCGCGCCTCCAACGGGGACGTCCGTGTAGTGCTGGGCGGACGCGAATACAGTCCGCCTGAAATCTCGGCGATGATCCTGCAAAAGATGAAGACCGACGCGGAAGCCAAACTGGGCGAGAGGGTTACCCAGGCCGTGATTACGGTTCCTGCCTACTTCAACGACTCGCAGCGCCAGGCGACCAAAGACGCGGGCACGATCGCGGGGCTTGAGGTCTTACGCATCATCAATGAACCGACTGCTGCCTCGCTGGCTTATGGGCTGGACATGAAGAAGAGCGATGAGACGATCGCCGTTTACGACCTCGGTGGTGGAACCTTCGACATCTCCATCTTGCTGTTGGACGAGGGAGTCTTCGAGGTCAAGTCCACCAACGGCGATACGCACCTGGGCGGTGACGACTTCGACCAGCGCATCATTGACTGGTTGGCCGATGAGTTCCGCAAAGAGCAGGGAATTGATCTGCGTAAAGACCGCATGGCGCTCCAACGCCTGAAGGAAGCGGCAGAGCGCGCCAAGATCGAACTCTCCTCGTCGTTGCAGACGGAGATCAATCTGCCTTTCATCACGGCTGATGCCAGTGGGCCTAAGCACCTGGTGATGACCCTGACGCGGGCCAAACTGGAGCAACTGGTGGGCGACCTCATCGAGCGCACGCGTGGCCCGGTCATGAAGGCGCTTGAGGACGCGGGTATCAAGGCATCCGATGTGAATGAGGTGATACTGGTGGGTGGA
>VBHV01000087.1 GCA_005881995.1 Chloroflexota bacterium
TGGATTCAGACCCCTACATTCAGCAGAAGGTTGCGCTTGAGGGAGCGCTTCAAAGAAGCAAGGCGTTAAGCGAATTCTTGCAAGCGTACCGCAACACGATCATAGAAATCACGAAGATCCGCTTCCCTACTCTGACAGAGGCCGTTCAACAGCGCGTAGCTCATATTCAAAAATTCGAAGACTTACAGCTACTCAATATACAACTCTCTACAGTTTCTAACCAGGCAGAGGCACGACGCATTTTGCAGGAAAGCAGAGTAGATTGACATGCCTGGCTCCCTACTTCCGAGCCAGCGCCAACACCTCAATCACCACCATAATCCCCAGGCTCACAATCGCCGTAAAAATACTCCAGCTATGCAGGGCGCGCAGCAGCAGGTTAAACACAATCCACAGCGACAGTAGCGCGCCCTGGCGCAGCGAATGCCGCATCGTGGCCCGATAGAGGCGCGAGGAGATGAAGCGCAGACCGATCACATAAGCTAAAGGCGAAAGGGTGCTGGTCAGCGCAACAGCCAGTAGTACAAAAAATGTCACATACGCTGCTATACTGGTGGGTGGCACAAAGTGCGTGAACAACAGCAACGCGCACCACGCTAGCAGCGCCACCAGGGCCAGGATGTAGATCGCGCTGCGATTGGTAATGCGGCGTCTTGGCGTATAGTTTGTACTCATCGTAATAAGTTAAAATCTCGATTGCCATTCAGGGGAGCTTCGTGCCGGCGACGGCTTTCCTGGGCTTCCGGGCGAAAATGTTGCAGCCACATATCCGGCGCATCCTTGCTCTCTCCACCATGTTTCGTGATTCGCTGCCGCACTCGACAGATTACCGGTGTATTCACCGCCGCACCTGCAATAATCACCTGGCCTTTAGAGAGCGCGGGCAGGTTGTCCAGTAGATCGCGCCCGACACCTTCAATGGCTGCCGCTACGCTCTTCTGGTCAATTTCATTCACGATTCGCATGATACACTGCGTCTGGCACTGGCTCAATACATCCGCGTCCAGCTTTCCTGGTCGCTGACTGATTAAACCCACGCCAATGCCAAATTTGCGCCCCTCCGCCAGCACTTGCTTGAGAATAGACGTTGATACCACCTCGGCTCCTCCGGGGGCGAAGTGATGCGCCTCCTCGATCAGCACGAAGACGGGATAAGGCAGGTAGGATTCCCCAGAGTGCACTTTTCCGCGTTCCGTATCCATACGCGCCTTATTCAAACGGCGCAGCAGCGTAGCAACCACTACCTGTTGATCGCGCTCGTCAATCTCATTCAATGGCAAGACGGTGCATTGTCCAGGCTGAAATATCTCCGGTAGATCAAGATGTTGAATATCATCGAAGGTGAAGTTATCCACGAAACGCTGCTCTATACGCCATGTCAGGGCATGCACTGTGCTGGAATCGTCCGCGCCTTCGCTGTCCTCGTCGCCTTTCTGCTTCGAGACAGCCCGAATCGCCGCTTTCAGGTCTTCCGCGCCCCAGGGCGTGCTGCGCTTGAGTTCACGTACCTTGCGCAGCGCCCGGCTTAGCAGGTGCTGCTGCTTCTCCGTCATCTCCGGCAGCAAATGGCGCATGTCCCCCATATCCAGTGACGAGATACGCACCTTGACCTGTTCGGGTTTATACACCCGCACCTGCGCCGAGTACGCGGGCCGTTTACCTTCAGCCTCGGCGCTGAACTGCGGGAAGTTCGCAATTTGATCGATCGTGCCATATTCGCCATGCGGATCGATAATTAGCACGCACGCTTTATTATGGGGCTGCATCAACTCTTCGATGAGGACGCTGGCAAGATAGCTTTTCCCTGCGCCTGTGCTGGCAATAATCGCCATGTGCGTGCTGACCACGTCTTTGACCGAAAGCACAATCGGCACTGCATCCGGCTTGCGCGTCAGCAAGGAACCAACGGTTGCCGACCCCGGCTCTCCCAGACGTTTGCGACTGAGGATGTTCGCCAGCATCTCGTCGTCAGCCAGAAATATCTGTTTGCCCGATTGCGGGGGAATCCAGGGGTTGATAAATGAAGCGGAAGGCGCGTCGTAGTAACCCATGATGGCAACGTGCAGTTCAAACAGTTCGTTGGCGCGTGAATCGTAGCCGACCATCGCCGCGACCTGCGAAGGCGCAATTTCCGGCTCGGCCAGGAACGAATCCGGGTAGAGTTTCAGTGGGACACGCTTCATAACGCGGCCCAGCACGCGCCGGGGCTGCGTCAAAGTGCCGTCGGGGTCGGACAGTTCATAATACACATATTCGCCATTTTTCAGTTCTTGCGCGTCGTCCCGTGAGACAAAGGTATATTCGTGCGTACTTTCGCCTGGCCCTTTGGTAATCCCGACAGGTTTGAAACGTGGGCGCGCCATCGTTGGATCAAGCATCGAAGAAGTCCCTCCTTAACCCGTAGTTTCCACTTTGAGCCGCCAGGCAAAGTTGCGTTTGACAATCGAGAGCAGCGAGAGATTTTCTGGAAACAGCCGCTCCAGCTGGTCAATAATACGCAGCGTGACCATCGGCAGCAGGCTGTTCCGCTGCGCAATAATATGTGGAAGGTAGCCCATATGCAGGTAGAACTGCGTTGCCTCCGTCTCGCGCTGATCGCGGAAATAGTGAAATGCCCGTACCTCCTCATCGGTCATGGTCTCAATTTCGCTGCCAAGTTCCAGTGACAGCAGCGGCACACCATGCATCACGGAGAGCATTTCAGGCTGACTTGCCGGCACCATGCGCTGTTCCAGCATACCCAGCACCATCACATAGATCAAGACCGCCTTCTCAGAAATATAATCGGGCGAGAAGAGTTCTACCTGGGTTTCATTCGAGAGCCTCGGCCCCAGTGACCCAAAGGCCGGATTGAGCAGAATCGTATCATAGATCACGCCGACAGCATACGTCTGCGGCTCAGTACTTTTGCCAAGCGCATAAATAACTTTCGCATCATGGTCATCGTCC
>VBHV01000088.1 GCA_005881995.1 Chloroflexota bacterium
ACTTTCTGGCATAGCCTTATCGGAGTCGATAAAGAGAATAAGGCGCTTACACCCGTACTCATCTGGGAAGATAGTCGTTCGCGCCGGGCGGTTGCGGAGTTATGCCAGCAGCTGGACCCCCAGGCGATTCACCAGCGGACCGGAGCGCGGCTGCATACGAGCTACTGGCCCGCTAAGTTGTTCTGGCTGGCAACAGCCATGCCAGATAGTTTTAGCAATACGGCTCAATGGCTTTCCTTCGGTGAATACCTGCATCGCCGCTTTTTAGGGAAGTCAGTTTGTAGTCTCTCGATGGCCTCCGGTACCGGTATGCTGGTGACTCGCGCTCGCTCCTGGGATAGCGAACTGCAGCGCGTAGTGGGTGTGCCGCCGGGGCAGTTCCCGCCCTTGGGCGATTTGCGCGATAGCGTGCAAGGCTTAGTACCTGAGTTTGCGTCGCGCTGGCCCGCCCTGCGCGATGTCCCCTGGTTTCCCGCCATCGGTGATGGAGCGGCGGCCAACGTGGGTTCGGGCTGCGCCTCGGAAGAGAACTGGGCGCTTACGATTGGCACCTCCAGCGCTATACGCGTGGTGGTCTCGCCCGACGAGGTGGTGCCCTCCACCGGCCTCTGGCTCTACCTGCTGGATGCACGACGCGGCCTGCTCGGAGGGGCATTGAGCGAGGGAGGGAATCTCCTGGCGTGGCTCGAAGCAACCATAAAGTTACCCCCGCTAATCGCGGCCGATCCGCTGATCGCGGCTCTTTCCCCAGATGGACATGGCCTGACCATCCTGCCCTTTATCACGGGCGAACGTAGCCCTGGCTGGCATACCGGTGCGGCTATGGACATTATCGGCCTCAACGCGCATACAACACCCGCTGACATCCTGCGCGCGAGCCTGGAAGCCATTGCCTACCAACTGAATATGGTCTACGATGAATTGCTGCAATCAACCGCACAGCGTGAAATTGCTCCCACACTCATCGGCAGCGGGGGCGCGTTGCTCAATTCACCTACACTGCAAAGTATTCTCGCCAATACTCTCGATACGCCCCTCTATCCCTCGCTCGAAAGGGAAGCCTCTGCTCGGGGTGTTGCACTGCTGGCATTGGAGGGCCTGGATATTGTTTCTGATGTCGCCCAGGTTCCGGTGAAACTGGAAGCTCCTGTGCTGCCTGAGGAGAGGTTGCACACCATTTATCAATTGGGTGCAGAACGCCAGAAGAAGCTATACCAGGTGCTTTTGGAAAATACGTGGCAATAAATGTTAACCTCAACCATTCAAAAAAAATACCGAGCATTTTGCGCGGTATTTGCACACTATTTCAACTTGATCAATGCAGGCTTTCAGTGGATTGCAGAACGGCCCACGCAAAATGAGCCGTATTTGCACACTATTTCAACCCCACTATCAGATACCCTCATTCTTGTTTATACCTTATCCGCGTAGCCGCTCCAGGACGGGGGGCTGGCGGAGTTTAGCCAGAGCGCCAGCTTCGATCTGGCGGACTCGTTCGCGAGTGATGCCTAGTTCGCGTCCCACCTGTTCGAGTGGGTGGGCCTGGCTGTTGCCGAGGCCGAAGCGTAACTGCAAGACCAGGCGCTCGCGCGGGGTCAGCACGGATTCGAGGACGCGCTGCACTTCGTCTTTCAAGGTTTGCGTGGTGGCGATATCTTCGGGCGAAGCCGATTCGGTATCGGCAAGCACATCTCCCAGTTCCTGCTCTTCGTCTTCACCGACGGGCAGTTCGAGCGAAACTGGTGCCCCTGGGGCCGCCTGGAGTTCAACCATGCGGATGGGGTCTAAGCCGGTCGCCTCGGCCAGTTCCTGTTCGGTTGGTTCGCGACCAAGTTCCTGCAGGAGGCGCTGGCGTTCGCGGCGAATGCGATTGAGCGCGGTGTTGACGTAGACGGGCAGGCGAATGGTGCGGCCTTTGTCGGCAACGGCGCGGCTGATGGCCTGGCGAATCCACCACGTAGCGTGAGTGGAGAAGCGATGCCCGCGCCGCCAGTCGTAGCGTTGTACCGCGCGGATCAGTCCAATATTGCCCTCTTGAATCAGGTCGAGCAGCGTCAATCCGCGACCAACGTAGCGTTTGGCGATGCTCACGACCAGGCGCAAGTTTGCCAGGATGAATTGCTTCATGGCATCGCGGTCGCCCGCTTCAATGCGCTTGGCCAGTTCGATTTCCCGATCGTGCGTAATCATGGGTACGCGGCCAATTTCCCGTAGATAAGTCATGACGGCATCCGATTCACCTGCGTCAGCCGGGTTCACGGCATGTTCGTCCTGATCTTCAGACCGGCGCCGCCGCATGGGTACACGTCGCGAAGGTGAAACATCTTCGGCGCTCATGGTCGGTAGGGAAAGGATGGAGGTGGTTTCCATTGTGGGTGAACTTGGACCTTGAGCCAATTCTTCCTGCATATCGTGCATATCCTCTAGCTCAAGAGGCGCGGTGTCCATATTCGCGATGTCCTCTTCTAACTCCGGTTCATCTTTGCCAGGGCCCTCTCCATCATCCTCAATATATGGAAGATCCTTCGTCAGCAATCGTCCAACGATATCGTTGTATTGCTTAGTCAGATCGTTATTCATTTGTTTTGTATCATCCAGGGTAAGCGTAGCGTCAGGTGTAGCTAGCTGTAGATCAATCATATTGCGCCCTCCATGAACAGTAGTATCTCAAGCAGCAAGATAGCAGTATCTTCCGTCGGTTCGGTCCTACACTCAGGGAAAGCGGTCCTTCGATTTGGACACTGAGTCCGAATACCGAGTGGGAGGAAGTCTATGACGCACAAGTTCTGTCTCTCTACTATTAGAAACACAGAGACAACAGGAAATATTCCTTCGCTGTACTAATTATAACGCAAAACCGTCTTTTCATCAACTGATTGCCGCATCAGTTGAGTTTTCCTTCTCCTTTCATCCTGCGTGCTTGCGCGTGACTGCTTATAAAGATATACGTACTCCTTTCATCCTGCATGCTTGCGCGTGACTGCTTATATAGATATACGTATGAAGGTTAAGAAAGTGGCAAATGGCCGGATGATGGCGCGGGCGGATCTATGATAGGGGCAACATCAGTAACATTCTGGACCTCGGTGAGCCGGTGTCCAGTTTTTACCCGTTGAACACTGCACATATAGCGTATCAAACGTATCAGCAGGACAATCACGAGCAGTAGACCAACCACGAAGAGCGAGAAGGCTCCAAGCACGTCTCCCACTGCTTCCCAGCTCGCACCAAAGGCAAAGCCGAGCGCTAGTGGTATGACTACACCCACTGCTTCGCCAGGGATATCGCAGAAAAGGAAATAGCGAAAGGGAAAGAGTTCTATGCCTGAGAGCAGGTTGATAATTCCCCCTAACGCCGAAAAGAGGAAGCGACTGAGAAAGATGGCCCAGCCACCGCGCCGTTTGAAATAAAGGCGAGAACGAGCGACGGTACGTGGAGAGATAAAGCGTTTGCCAGACCTGGATTGTTCCAGCCATTCCAGCGGCTTACTTCCCAGGAGGCGCCCGATGAGGTAGCCCAGACAATCACCGGCAACCGATGCGCTGGTAGCAATGAGGGCCAGGACGATAACGTTAAAATCGCCAAGCGCGGCAAATGCGCCAGCCGCGAGTAATACGAGACCAATAGGAAGTGGTAGGCCGACGGCAGCAACAAAGATGGAGAGCCAGAGCGCCGGATAGCCATAGCTTTGTAAGCTGTTTAGTAAAGTCGAGAGGAATATGCTCAAGGCTTCTTCCTCCCTGTCGGTGGCTGCCCTTTATCGTGCTGGGTATTGCCGATATGGGGTGTATGCTGCTTGCGGTAGGTCACGATAGCTCTCTGAATATCATGAATCAGGCTATCGACAGGACGGTTATATTGATCCGCGAGAGCACGCAGCGTGGTATGACGCGTTGACTGCCTGTCGCGAATATGCAGCCATTGGTCGAGATAGTTTTCGGGAACGTGGTAGACACGCGCTATGTAGGGAAGGGTCATCCAGTCACCAATGGTGCTCACGTCGCCGGACGTCGCCAGATTTCTGCTCTCTTCAAAGCGCTGGATAGCCTGCACTGTCTGCAATGCACAGAAAATGGTCGCTCCTAGAGCGAGGCATAGCAGTATCCCTGTGCCAATCAGTTTAATACGCGCACTCACTAATGGCCGCTCCTAACATGGGCGTGTTAAATCATAAATGGGCTTTATCAAACCCCTACACTTGACGATGTGAGAACTCTACCCTAGAATAGCAGATATGAACATATCCGTGCAACCGTTACAGGTTATGATCAAACGCATCGATAAAGATTTACCACTGCCCACTTATGCTACAGCCGGGTCAGTGGGGTTCGATCTGCTCTGTCGTGAAGATACGGAGATCGCGCCGCGTACCATCGAACTGATCCCCAGCAACGTGATTGTGCGTATACCACAAGGGTATATGCTGATGCTGACGCTCAGGAGCAGCACCCCGCTGCGCAAAGGTCTGCTAATTCCCAATGGGTTGGGCATCATCGATCAAGATTACTGCGGCGAAGGGGATGAATTGAAGGTGCAGGTACTCAATTTCCGCGAAGAGGCGGTGCTGGTCAAGCGTGGAGAGCGCATTGCCCAGGGCATATTTGTTCCTATACAGCGTGTCACCTGGACCGAAGTTGAGGAAATGGGCAAAGGTCGAGGCGGTTTTGGCAGCACAGGTGCCTGAATGTGCAGGTGAGAGCAGGTATACAATGCAAGATTACTACAAGACCCTCGAAGTTTCACCCACAGCGACGTTGACAGAAATCAAGCGCTCCTATCGTCGTCTCGCGCGGCAGTATCATCCTGATCTTAATCAAAAAGCTCTGGATAGCCACATCAAACGTCTCAATGAAGCCTACGAAGTCTTACGCGACCCCGTCAAACGCGCTGCCTATGATGATCGGCGCGCCGAGGCAGCTCTCCGCGCTAAACTGCGTCGCCAGCAAGCGCAGGCCAGGAGCGAGCCGCAAATGACATGGGTCGAGGGCTTCTTCGGTTTTGTGCAAGAACTGAAAAAGGGATTAAATGAGGAATAGGAAAGGATGCCCCGATGTCTCTACTACCTACTCTAGCCCTGCGCGTAACAGACCTGGGCAATAGTATCGCCTTTTATCGCGACCGCGTTGGATTTACCCTTGTAGAAACGGACCTGGATCATGACGTGGCGACATTCCTGGATTCTGATGGTGATCCGATCTTGCTGGCTGGCCCAGGCGCGGGCGACCTGACACCGTTCATGGCAGAACAACATGATATCCTCAAACCAGGC
This sequence comes from Chloroflexota bacterium, assembly GCA_005881995.1. The sequence continues at coordinate 5,270 of VBHV01000088.1, forward strand.
GAAGTGATTGGTTTTCATGGGGGCGACCTGGTAGAGCGGGAGGCTGATTTGCGAAGTCGCGGGGTCGAGGATCTGCAACTGGCGGAATCGCAGTTCGGAGATACCACGTTGAGCCTGAAGGACCCCGCTGGCTACATTCTGAGCTTCATTTCCTCGCCGCAGCGTTCACCGGAGGAACATCTGGCTGTCTATGCGCGCATGCCTGATGAACTGGATGCGGCCCTGGCAGGCTTATCGGAGTTCGACCTTGAACTGACGAAAGAGGCAGCTTCGTGGAGTATCCGGCAGATTGTTCACCATGTCACCGATGGAGATCTGCTCTTCCTCACCGGGATGCGAGCCGCGTTGATGGTGCCCGGACAGCTCTACAAGCCAAATAACTTCGGTGGGAACGATCTCGTCTCAGAAAACCTGGACTACGCTCACCGGCCTATTGCACCGGCGCTTGCGCTCTCACGCGCTGTGCATGACTATGTTTTGGAAT
>VBHV01000701.1 GCA_005881995.1 Chloroflexota bacterium
CTGGCCGAGGCGCTCTTGCGTGGAGATTGCAAAGCAGGGGACACGGTAGTAGTGGATGTGGAGGATGGAATGATGGCGGTGAAGGTGTTAGTAGGAGTTGAGAGTAGTAAGCAGGTAGCGGCTTAATAACTGTTCCACATGGGTGGTTGTTACATCACCCATGTGGACTTATATATTGCTCTCCATCTGCCAGTTGAAGTGGTTGATTTGTCTGGTTCATAATAGAAAAAATCCTGACAGCGTTGCTGGAACGAACGTAGCGCTTTGAATAACCAGAACGCATCCCTGTTGACGTAGTTGAGATGAGGCAAGTATACTTGTACTAACGTAAAATGTAAAGCGAGAAATGAATATGAGAATAGTCAATCGAGAAGGACGAGGACCTATGACTACTAGCCGACGTACCGCAGATATCCTCATACAAAGCCCGGAAGGCAACCCTATAGCCGTAGTAGAAGTAAAAAATATACCAAATCTTACTCGTAATGAGGCAATACAACTACGTCGTAATTTAGCGGATTACGGTGTACCTTTTCAAATGCCTTTTTTCTTGCTTCTTTCGCAAGATATAGGTTTTTTGTGGAAAGACTCAAAATACGAAAATCTTGACTCTCAGCCAACTTACGAATTTCCAATGGATAGGGTAGTGGCTCGCTACTCGAGCAGAGAGCCAGGAGAGAGGATGTATGAAGCCGAATTTGTATTTCTCGTACTTCGGTGGTTAAACAATCTCGCTACCAAACAGCAGAATATCGGTGAGGAACCTGAAAAGTCACTAGCGATTTTAGGATTTATTGAAGCAGTTAGAGGGGCGGATGTACTGTTAGAGGCAGAGTTATGATTGTTTATGTGGAGACGAATTTCATTCTGGAGATAGTCTTTGAACAGGATGGTTATGTATCAGCTACCAAAATTCTCGAACTTTCAGAGAGTAACAAAATAGAGCTTGCCTTTCCAGGCTTTTCAGTAGGCGAATCTCTCTCTAAAGTTACACGTCAGGGTAGAGATAGGGGCGAATTGTACAAATCTTTGGTACAGCCATTACAGCAACTGAAGCGGTCGATATCCTATAGACCAATTATAGTTGATTTAGAGCCAGTGCTGGCTCTCTTCCAAGATGCAACGAAAAGAGAATCAGATCGTCTGCTATCAGTACTGGAGCGGATACTAAAGGTAGGCAGATTACTAGAGTTAGATATTTCAAGCTTCAGTCATGCTCTAACATATAAAAATCAGCTAAGTACCGAGGATAGCATTGTCTATGGCACTATCATTTCTGATCTAAAACGTAGACCACATGATGAAACTAAGCTCTTCATAAGCAGAGATGAAAAGGCTTTCGGTGAAGATCGAAATAAAAAGAAAGACCCCTCCTATGAGCGCATTAAAACAGAGCTAGATTCTTACAATTGCACGTATATCAAAAAATTCGAAGATGGCCTACATTTTATAGAAGCTGAGTTGCGAAAGGCCGAGTAACGATCGTTACTCGGCCTTTCTCTTTCAAATTGGTATCCGCTCTTGCTTACTACTTCTTCGCCACAACCTTCACCGTGCGCGCCTTCACATGCTCAGCCTTGGGCAGAAGGACTGCTGGAACTGACCTGATTGGTAACCGTTCCAGTGGACCGTCGCGCCTTCGGGTACCGTCACCTTCGTCTCCCACTTCAGCACAAGCGTATCTTGCTGCGCGGTAATCTCGACAGCCTCTGAGTTCACGCCGGGCATAGGTACCTGGAGGATAAAGTCCTCTGGCGTCTCATACAAATTCGCGGTAACACCCCGGCTGGCAATTGTGTTGAATGCGCGAGGAATAAAGCTGTCCTCAAAGAGGCGATCCATCGCATCGCGCAAAGAGATAGCTTCGTTGAACGGATTGTAACGTGTCATATTTGCCATAGTTGTGTTCTCCTTCTTACTCAACAGTTGTTTCTAAGTATCTTACCGAATTCATTCATCGAATGAATTCATTTGTTTGTCTGATGAAAATATAAATCAGGTTTTGTTAGAACAACGTAAGCGAAATATAAGAATTGTGTTAGAAAACTTGATAGTATCATTGTCAATCTTCTGCTCTCGACGCCTACTCTCGATTCTGCTACAATGCAGGAAGATTGAGAAACTCATCAAGATATAATCAGGGAGGAAGCTGTAGTGATGGTACAACAGAAGGCAAGCGGTGAAGCGATAGAGCGCCTGTTGAAACGAGGCGTCGCACAGATCGAGAAGGAAGCAGACCTGCGCCGTCTGCTGTTGGAAGGTAACAAAGGTCAACCGCTGCGCGTCAAGCTTGGCGTCGATCCGAGCCGTCATCGGCGATTGGACAGCGCGCCTGGGCGACCCAAGTGGACGTGAAGACGCGCGAAAGCCCTTGACCGCCGAACAGGTCAAAGCCAACGCGGAAACCTACCTCTCGCAATTCTTCAGGATTGTAGACCCACAGCTAACCGAAGTACACTGGCAGAGCGAATGGTTTGACGGGTTCAACCTCGGAGACGCGCTGAAATTGCTCAGTTATAAGACGGTGGCGCAGATGTTGGCGCGCGACGATTTCTCGAAACGCTACAAGGGAGGCGTCGAAATCTACCTCTCCGAATTTATGTACCCCCTGTTGCAAGGATACGATTCCGTCATGCTGCACTCAGATGTCGAAATTGGCGGAACCGACCAGACATTCAACGTGCTGGTCGGGCGCGAATTGCAGCCCATTTTTGGACAGCCTCCCCAGCAGATAATGACCATGCAGCTGATCGTTGGCCTCGATGGGTACAAGAAGATGGGCAAGTCGCTGAACAACTACATCGCCATGACCGCGCCTGCCAACGATATGTACGGAAAACTCATGTCG
>VBHV01000089.1 GCA_005881995.1 Chloroflexota bacterium
AATGCAGCCTTGAACTGGTCGAATGAGCCAAAGGTCTGGTCGATTGCACTGCCCAGTTCGCCGCCGGGCTGGCCACCGCCATTGGGCTTCATAATCTGCCAGAACATGCTGTGATTGACATGACCACCACCGTTGTTACGCACAGCCGTGCGGATGCTCTCCGGCACATCATTGATATGCCGTATCAGGTCCTCAGGTGAGTGTGAGGCAAACTCGGTGTGACTCTGCAAAGCAGCGTTCAGGTTGTTGACATACGCGGCATGGTGCTTGTCATGATGGAGTTGCATCGTCTGCGTGTCAATGTACGGCTCCAACGCATTGTAGTCATACGGAAGTGGTGGAACTTCAAAAGCCATAACAAATCTCCTTACTGAAATACGTGTTGTAAGTTATTCTGTGGTATCGTCTTATTCCTTGCTGGCGCACTGTAAAGCAAGAAAGAGGCGATACGTGAAAGCACTCCGTATGTAGTTGTATTAGATAGACGGGGAAATGTCAAGGTGAAGTACATGAACCACAAAAAAGGTATATACTAAGGAGGTGAAAAACAGGGCATAGAAAAACCAGCTGCCCTCTTTCTTTCTTCAGGAGCTACTTTCAATGAAACTACAAGACCCCAGACCCAGCAAATGGCTGCTTTTTCGCATCTGGGCGAGCGTCGGGCTGCAATCCTTTGGGGGTGGAGCATCAACAACATTCTTGATACAGCGTGCATTTATTGAGAAGCATAAATGGCTAACAATGGAAGAGTTTGCGCACCTCTGGAATTTATGTATTCTGACCCCTGGCATCAACCTCGTAGCCTTGACGGTGTTAATCGGGCGCAAACTGGGCGGCGCCTGGGGAATAGCCATTTCCCTGGCCGGATTACTTCTCCCCAGCGCGCTAATCACCTGCCTGCTTACGGCTGGCTTCAAAATTGTCGAGAACCTGCCTGCCATACAGGCAATACTGCGCGGTGTGGTTCCGGCGACAGGTGGAATTATGCTGCTCGTCGGACTTAATTTTGCGCTCCCTCTCTTTCGTAAAGGCTCTAAAATAGGAGTTCTCTATTTGCTGGCAAGTAGTGTACTCATTATTGCCTGTGCGCTTGCCGTTATTCTTTTGAAGCTCTCGGTGATCATTGTAATTCTCGGCGCAATTTTTCTTGGTGCGCTCTTCTTTTCATCAAAATCAGCTTCTCCTCTTCTTGAAGAAGGAGAGGGGAAACAACCATGATCAATCCATTCATCTACTTTCTCTTGTTCCTGAAAGCCTCGCTCTTCTCAACTGGCGGTTTCAGCAATTTACCTAGCCTGCACCAGGATTTGATTGCCAATGGATGGGCCAACGAAGCCGACTTCGGTCAATCCATTGCTATCGGGCAGATCAGCCCCGGCCCGAATGGATTATGGGTCATCAGTATGGGTTATCTCACCTACGGCTATGTTGGCGCATTGCTTGCATTGATTGCGATCACTATTCCGGCGCTCCTGGTGCTCTTCGTCTCTGCCGGTTACTCACGCATCGAAGAACGAACCTGGGTGCAGGGAGCTATGCATGGTGTCTCACTTGCCGTTGTCGGTCTCCTGCTCACCGTTGTCTGGACGATTCTGCACCAACCTGGAGTAGACTGGAAAGGACTGCTGATAGCCGCTGGCGCCTTTGGGCTAGCCTGGAGCCGCAAGGTGAACCTTCTGATCATTTTAGCTCTGGCAGGTCTCGCGGGGTATCTCTTGTATCGATGAGCATGCTAATGTGCCTGCATTACACACAAGCCTTGCGAAGAAAAAAATGCTACGACGCCAGCATCACAAGCAATTGTTCGGCATCGGGAAGAAAACGGCGGGCAGACAGTACCTGGTGGGCCAGTCCTATACGGAATGCCTCACGCGCATCGATCGTTTCGCCTGTGAGCATCAAGCGCATGGCAGCGTTATAGCCGATGAGGGTGGGGAAATAGGCGGCGGCAACCGGTGGAAAGACGCCCAGGTTCACCTCCGGCAAGCCAAAGGTGGCATCTTCATGCGCAATGACGGTATCGCAGAGCGCGGCCAGTTCGCACCCCCCGCCGAGGGCATGACCTTTGACCAGCGCGGCGGTGGGAATGTGCTGCGTGCGCACCGCCTCAAATGCGGCACAATTATCATACACTGCGCGCAACATCTCTTTTTCACGTCCCTCCAGATGATCGCGGACATCGACGCCCGCGCTGAATGCCCGTTCGCCCGCGCCCATCATCACAATTAAGCGGGGATGGTGTATGATGGCCTCACGCATGGCAGCAGTCAATTGATCGAGCATCTCTATCGAGAGAATATTGAGCGGTGGTCGATCAAGGATCAGCCAGAGAATGTCGTTTTGGTGGCGAATACGGATATGAGACATCTTTATCACTCATATAAAGACATTATTACAATAGCTCTAGAAAATTATCTAAGCTAAGATGGGCTTGCTTTAAAATGTGAGCCAGGGTTGCGCGATGGACAGGGCGGTGAGCTGGAACAGTGATCTTGAGTACACTATCACTTAAATGTTTTTGGAGTCGGATATGGCTACCCTCCTGGCGAACAACAACCCAGCCATCCCGCTGTAAAGCTCTAACAATCAGAACATAAGATAGACTTGGTACCTTGCTCACAGTTCAATCTCCTGCACCGCCGCATGCTCATCTGTTATCCAATCATCCTCCACTGGTGCAAGATAAAGCTTGATAGCCTCTCGAATATTAGTTAGAGCTTCTTCAAAAGTGTCGCCTTCGCTTATACAGCCAGGAAGAGAAGGTACATAAACTGTATAGCCCTCTTCACTGGGTTCTAAAATTACCTTGATTCTCATTTTTCCTTCCTTAAAAAACATCAACCCTGTAAGTGATTAGGCTAAGCGACTTTTTAATCGCTCAGCCTAATCACTGTCAACGAACAATCAGTTTACCGCCCAGCGAAATTACCTTTCCTCTTTTCCGCATAGGCAGCAAGCCCCTCCTTCGCATCCTCACTCTGGAAGCAGAGCTGTTGCAATTCGCGTTCAATGGCCAGGGCCTCGGACAAGGCAACTTCGGCGCCGGACTGCACGGAACGTTTGATGCGCCCCACGGTCTTGGAGGCTTTGTTGGGTGGGCAGAACGATCTGGCGTAGTTCATGACCTCATCCCAGTAATTCTCTGATTCGTAGATGTAGTTGATGAGGCCGAGATCGAGCGCCTCTTCAAAGCTGATCAGCTTGCCCTCGGTCATCAGCTCGATGGCTTTATTTTTGGGCAACGCGCGCGCCATACGCTGGGTGCCGCCTGTTCCGGGAAGGACGCCCAGATTGATTTCCGGCAGACCGACCCGACCGGCATTGTGGCGTGCGATACGAATATCGCAGGCCAGTGCGATCTCCAGGCCGCCGCCAACGGTATGGCCATTGAGGGCAGCGATCACCAGTTTGGGTGTCTGCTCAAGGCGGGTTAAGGTTTCATTGGCATGCAGGCAGAAGTAGTATTTGAAGGTGGGTGTGACCTCGTTCAGCATGGCGATATCCGCGCCTGCGCAGAAGAACTTTTCACCCGCGCCGCGCATGAGCAGTACATGGACGTTTTCATCGAAACGCGCCTGCAAAATAGCCTGGTCCAGCTGGCGCATCATATCATGGCTGTAAGTATTGGCGGGCAGGTTGGTTAATTCAATGACAGCGACGCCATCCGTTACCGTATAGTTTACCAATGTTCGCTCTGTTGTGGTCGTCATGCCTGGTCTTCCTTTCGTCGAGCAAATTCGTCTAGAATGTCATCATCTTTGATGCATTCAAACGGCGTATGACAGGTATTACAATACATTTGTACCGTCAGCAATTGCTGACCGAACAAGGCTAAGGGTTCAGTATCGGTTGAGCCACAAAATGGGCAGCGCACCCTGGTATTTGATTGTGGTTCGTCTGTATTATATCGCATAGCGTTTA
>VBHV01000090.1 GCA_005881995.1 Chloroflexota bacterium
TGCAGATGCAGGATTACCTGCTGATACATGGTCCACCTGGTACTGGCAAGACCAGCGTAATCGCAGAAATTGTCAAGCAATTATGCCAGCAGGGGCAGAGGGTGCTGCTGGCCGCTTTTACCAACCAGGCAGTAGATAACATGCTGAAGCGGCTGGAACTAAAGGGGTTTCGTGATTTTGTGCGCCTGGGACATGAGCGCAGCGTGGATAGCGCCATCCAGGAGCGACTGCTAATACGGTTGGTAGAGCAGCAAGGGAATAGTTCATCTGTCCATACCCTGCTGCGCAGCATTCCCGTGGTTGCTTCAACCACCGCCACATGGTCGTCAGAAAAATATACACCCCTATCATTCAATGGAGCCGGTGGTTCAGTGGGTTCCCAAACCGATTCGGCTCTGCATTTCGACGTGGCGATTATTGACGAGGCCGGGCAACTCACCATCCCGGCGATTTTGGGCGCGCTGCGCTTCGCTAAACGCTTCATCCTGGTTGGAGATGAAAAACAACTTCCACCACTCGTCTTGAGCAAAGAAGCGGCCCGGACAGGACTGGCAGACTCTCTTTTCAGCATGCTGAAACAAATAGATTTTGACTATTCAAAAGAGCACCCGGAAGCCGTCAGCGCCTGCGTTCCCTTAAAAGTGCAGTATCGAATGAATAAGTGGATTTCCCACTTCGCCTCGAAAGTTTTCTACGAGGGCCAACTTCAGGCCCATACATCCGTTGCCAGCCGCCTATTAACGCCCGTAAGCACAGCCACTGTTGGAGAAATGCCCTCTATCACCCGCACCCTTGACCCTCGTGCTCCCCTGGTTTTTCTTGACGTACAAAGTGAGCCAGGGAATAGTGGAGAGCAAGAAAAGATCAGTAATGCCGAAGCTCGTGCGGTACGAGAGGTGGTAGCGGGTTTGCTGGCGCGAGGTGTAGAGGAAGCCGGTATAGGCATCATCGCTCCCTACAGGGCGCAGGTTGCCAATTTACGCAGGCATCTCTTCAGCGACGATGAGGCAATAGGGTGGAAAGCGCTACTGCCTACAACGTCGCTCAGCGTGGATACGTTGGATCGTTTTCAAGGGGGCGAGCGGTCAGTCATCATCATTTCATTTGCCACCACCAGCGCTCCTGATGTAGAGAGCCGGATACGCGAGCATCTCACCAACCCCAACCGCTTGAATGTGGCGCTTACGCGCGCGCAGCGCAAGCTCATCCTGGTAGGACATGCCCTCGCGTTGGAGAGCCTCCCCATTTTTCAAAGGCTACTCACTTATTGCCGGGGTATGCACGCGGTCATCGCTTACACTCCCACTCCCGTCGCAACGCCGACTACACCTCGGTAGCCAGCGCGTACTGATCCCGAAGTAAGGCTTCCAGGGGTTGCTTGATATCGAGCTGAGCATAACAGGCGCGCTCGAGTGAGGTTCGGATACCGCTGTGAATATGCATCTTCTCCAAAATCATTTCAACCGCGTGCTGCAAATTCACCGTAATCCGAAATGGTTTATCAACCTCGTGATGGTACTCGCGGAATTGCTCCATCCCCAACCCGGTTAGCACCAGAACGGGATGGATTCCAGCCGCCAACCCCGCCTGTATATCGGTGATACTATCTCCAACAAAGACCGCGTCGTCCATATCAAGGCCCAGTTCACTACTTGCACGCAGCAACATGCCTGGACGAGGCTTGCGGCAGTGACAATTCGCATCTCTACTATGCGGGCAATAATATACCTTTTCTACGATTCCCCCCGCGTCCTGTATTTCTGCCAGCATGCGGCGATGTATATCCTCAACAGCCTCCGGGGCAATACAACCCTTGGCTACCCCCGCCTGGTTTGAGCAAACAACGATACGATGTCCCGCCCGCGTCAGCTTCGCTATCGCCTCTCGTGAGCCTGGTAAAAAGCGAAATTCGCTCCAATTTTTCACATAATCAGATCGGTTTTCATTGATGACCCCATCCCGATCTAGAAAAATAGTAGACACAACTTCCCCCAATCATAGTAGCCAAATATTTCGATATATTGCTAACTGTTACGACGTTAGCAATTTAGAACAGAAGCATACTTCATTAATGAGATGATTTTCTCATCCAGGCCAGCGATATTCAAGCGTCATGCAGGTCTACCAGGCCTTTTTTCATAGCATAAATGACCACCTGCGAGCGATCATAAATCTCCAGTTTACGATAGATATTGCTGATATGATTGCGTACGGTTTTTTCGCTGATCTCCATAGTACGTGCGATCTCTTTGGCAACCTTTCCCCTGGCGAGTAGTTTCAGCATCTCCGTCTCACGAGAAGTGAGGCCATCGAAACAGGGACCTTTCTCAGGAGATTGCCCTTCGAGCAAGTGCATCATGCGGCTTGTGATATCAGGCGCTGTTACCTGCTCTCCATTGTTCACGGCACGGATGGTTGCTATCAGTCCAATAGCAGAGATGTCCTTCAAAATATAGCCGTTCGCGCCTGCTCCCAATCCCTCCAGCACATATCCATCAGTGGTAAAGGTTGTCAATAGTATTACACGCGTTTCAGGCAACTCAGCCCTGATCTGGCGCGTCGCCGCGATGCCATCCAAATGCGGCATTTTGACATCCATCAATATAATGTGCGGGCGCAGCTGACGTGCGAGTTCAACCGCTTCCTGGCCATTACTGGCTACTCCTATTACCGAAAACTGCGCCTCCGCGCTCAACATACCCGCGATGCACTCACGAAAAAGCCGTTGATCGTCCGCTACTATAATCTTGATCTCCTGCTGGTTCTGCTCGCCAGCAGACCAGAAGTTGGTCTGTATTTGCACCGGCTTTTCCTCAACTTGTACAGACATTGCCCTATACCATCAATCCATTGGATAAAGGAATATCAATATCCACGCGTGTACCTTTGCCGGGAACGCTATCGAGCGTCACACGCCCTCCAAGCAATGCGGCCCGCTCGCGCATACCAATGACACCCTGGTGATATCCGCTTCCTCGTGATGCCAACGACGCGCCTTTCGCCATTCCTTTGCCATCATCCGCGATACTAATATAGATGTGCCCTTCGAAGCTAAACATACAGATACTGATGGTAGACGCCTTTGCATGCTTGTATATATTGGTGAGCGCTTCGCGCACTATATAATAGATATTCGATGTGTATTCGAAAGGCAAAAGAGCCAACCAATCCTCACATTCGAACTCGACCCGGTACCCCGCGCTCTGCATTTGTCTCAACAAGCCTTCGAGAGCATATTCCAGGCCCCGGTCAAGTTCCGATGGTGTTCGTAATCCTCCCAGCGCCTGTCGCATAGAGGTCAGGCTATCGCGGGCCAGTTCCTGCCATGTCTCGACTTTTTCGGCTATCTTCTGACCATTCTGACCGATCTCCTCATTCGCGGACAGATAACGCGTACGGAAATATTCCAGGTCGGCCACCAGCGCGGTAAGTGATTGCACAACGCCATCATGTAGTTCGCGCGCAATACGCTGCCGCTCCGCTTCCTGCACCATTCGCGTGGCCTGTGTATCTACTGCGTCCAGGGCATCGAGCACATCGAGCATGGTCTTGTTCCTTTTCTAACCTTGCCGCTTTTCTCCCTTCACCATAGCCCTTACTCCCGCGGCTGTCTCCGTTTTTCCTCTACCTCTCATATATACCTGTTTAGCGTTAACCTTTTATTGAGACAGGACTATGGGAAAGGTTAAGATTCGCCAAAAGATGCGAAGAGTTCTTAACCTTGCGGGTCATTTTGCTTATATCCCCTGGGTGACGATGCAATTCCTTTCAAGTGATTTGCCTATCTGGTCTGGGCATTTGTCCTGGTCGCCCATTTCTCTTGTACTTGCTCAATATTTTCGGATATACTCAACCAACAGCCAAACCTCACCGGAGTACGGGGCTATGGCCCCTTTGAACTCCGCTCGATGCAATTGAGAGGCGAGAGAAAGGAACGCGGGTATGATTTGTCCTTCATGCGGCACACCGAATCGCGATGGAGCAAAGTTCTGCCATCACTGTGGATGTGCCTTGTATCCGGATGAACGGCTGCGCCAGTTGGACCTGTGTCTTGTGATGGACGCGACAGGCAGTATGCGCGACCACATCGAAGCCACACGCAAAGATTTGCAAACCTTCGCCCGCAAGTTAACAGTCCACCGCTTACGACCAGATTTGTCCTACGCCCTGGTACTCTACCGCGATCATTCTGATTCTGGTAAGACATTTGTCACCCAATGTATCCCTTTCTCCACCTACCTGGCCGACCTGCAATTGGCCCTCGACAACACGCATGTGCAGGGCGGCGGCGGAGATGGGGCTGAAGCGGTGGCTGATGGTCTCTATGATGCCTGCTATAAACTGCAATGGCGCGAGCATGCGCATAAAGTTATTCTGCTGGCTGGCGATGCTCCCCCGCACGGAAAAGGCGCGCGCAGGGATAAATTCCCGCGGGGATGCCCATGTGGACACGATACCGAAAGCATCGCCCATCAAGCCCGTATGCGCGGCATCACCATCTTTAGCCTGGGCATAGGCGACAATCCGTTCATGGTCCAGAGCTTTCAGCAGATCGCCCGGCATGGCGGCGGGCAGTTCGTCTCCATCGGCGGAGCCGATACGCTGATCGACCAGGTGTTAGCCCTCATGCTCACCGAATTTGGCAAGGTGGATATCGATGGCACGGTGCTTGCTGCCTACCGACCAGCTGCAACGCCGCAATCCATCGCTGCTGCTACCGGTCTACCCATCGGTGATGTCGATGAAAGCATGAATCGCCTGCGGCAGAAGCGATTGATCTAGCATTGTAGGAGATACCTATGTCGAAACGCCCAATTCTCACAGTCGGCAGCCTGAACATGGACCAGGTGGTGCAGGTGCCGCACATACCCGTATTAGGAGAAACTCTACTGGGCGCAGGCTCGCTCAAACTCGTGCCAGGAGGGAAAGGCGCAAACCAGGCCGTCGCGATGGCGCGCCTGGGAGCATCCGTTATACTGGCAGGACGCGTCGGCAGCGATCCCTTCGGAGAGCAACTGCTCACAGCATTACAGGCTGATAGCGTCGATACCCACCTTATCGTGGTCGATCTGCAGGAGGCCAGCGGTACCGCCTTTATCTTTCTCGCGCCCGACGGCGACAATGCCATCGTGGTCGCGTCAGGAGCCAATATGCGCGTAGGTGAGGACGCGCAGCAACTCACCCGTATCTACGAGACCATCCCCCAGGCAGCCGCGCTGGTCTTGCAACTGGAGATACCACTAGAAACCGTCAAAAACCTGGTTGTCGAGGGACATAAGGCTAGCATACCCGTTATCCTAAACCTCGCGCCCGCCCAACCACTTTCCTGGCACATTCTCGAACAGCTGCATGAACGAGGTATCCCTATGGTTGTAGTAACGCTGGGTGCTCAGGGCGCATTGCTCGCCACATCAGATCACGCGGGAAAAACGCAGTGCATCCACCAACCCGCGCCCCGTGTCCAGGTCATCGACACCACCGCCGGGGGCGATTGTTTCGTGGGCGCTTTCACCGTCGCCCTGACGGAGCAGCAATCCCCGCCAGAGGCGTTACGCTTCGCGGTCTATGCCAGCGCGTTGAAAGTGACCAAATTCGGCGCGCAATCAGGTTTGCCTACGCGCAAGGAAGTGGATGCATTTCGTTTATAATTAGCCAGGGCGACTGGTGACAAAGAGAGGTTCTATGTACCGCATCATCCTTGATACCGACCCTGGCATTGACGACGCTTTGGCCTTGTTCCTGGCCCTGGCTTCGCCCGAAATTCAGCTTGAGGCCATTACGACCGTGAGCGGCAATGTGCATGTAGACATCACCACACGCAGCGCCCTGGCCTTGCTCGAACTGGCAGGACGAACCGGCATCCCCGTAGCTCGCGGGAGTGACCGCCCGCTTGTGCGCGAGACAGTCATCGCTGACTATGTGCATGGACGTAACGGGCTGGGAGAAGTTCTGCTGCCTGAACCACAACGGCAGCCCACCGGCAAACATGCCGTAGATGTGATCATCGAGCAGATTATAGCGGCACCTGGAGCCATTACACTCGTCCCCATCGGGCCGCTCACCAACATCGCTCTGGCAGTACGCCGCGAGCCGCGCATCGCGCAACATGTGCGCGAGGTCGTCATCATGGGCGGCGCACTGCGTGTTCCTGGCAACGTGACTCCCTGTGCCGAATTTAACTTTTATGCTGATCCGCATGCCGCGCATATCGTACTGCACGCGGGCTGGCCTATCCGCCTGGTCTCGCTCGATGTCACCAACCATACAGACATGCAACGCGAGCAGTTTGCCGTCCTCGCCGCAAACGGTCATCCAGTAACGCAAGCTATGAAGAGCATGGTCGATTACCACCTTGACGAATTTGGCAAGCCGCGCGGCATCACCGCCTTCCACATGCACGATCCACTATGCCTGGCGGCTGCTATGCACCCCGAACTTCTCACCTGGAAACCCGCTTACGTCGATGTAGAACTGGCGGGCACGCTCACTTCATCCGTCGAATGTACTGGCCTCTGCCGGTGTTGATGTCGAGCGGTTTATCCAGCTGTACATGGAGAGGATACAAACAACCTTCCTTTGACAAGCTTCGCACTATAGGCTATCATAAAGGAAAATAACCCTTATAAATTCACATGGTTTCAGCAGCAAAGGAGCAAAACGCCATGGCAGTCATTAACGAAGCAGAAGTCATGGACGCGCTACATGAATGTTACGACCCCGAAATTCCGGTCAATATTGTTGACCTGGGGCTTATCTATAACGTTGATATAAATGATGAGGCAGGACACGTCGATGTTACTATGACCCTCACGGCTATGGGATGTCCAATGGCTGGCGATGTCATCTCCGAAGTCGAAATGCGCGTAGGAGAAGTTGAGAACGTCAAGTCCTGCAAAGTCAATATGACCTTCGATCCTCCCTGGTCACCCGATAAGATGACCGAAGACGCCAAATGGGAACTTGGCATGATTTAAGACCTCATCCGCAAAGCAGTTTATTGATTGCTAAGTCGGATGAGAGGTAGGTGATTGTTATGGCATATGCAGGTCCTCCAGATGGAGGGGACATTCGCGCAACGTTAGCGCTTAGCCAGGATGAAGTACAGACCGGCAGCACTCGCACACTCAATCTCCCAGGCGGACGCCGCATTACCGTATCGATCCCTGCTGGCATTCGTAATGGAGAAGAAATTCGTCTCAAGGGTCAGGGCGAACCCGCGTGGGCTGGTGGACCCGTTGGGGATCTTATTCTGACCGTTTCGGTTCCTGTTGACTCATACACAGGACAATCGAATCCGGGCTTTAACCAGAACTCACCGACGGAATACGTTCCCGCGCCCTATTTCCCCCCCACCTCCTCGTCTCCAGATTACCCGCCCGCAACCACACCAGGCTCACCCTATGCTCCTTCTCCTTATACGGCATACCCGCCTCAGCCGGGCTATACCGCGACAACTCCGGCGAGCGACTATGCCAACCACACGCCACGCACACAGACACCGCAGGAACCCGTCTTCCTGCCCCAGGACAGAACTGCCTACGCTGATCCATCACAGTATCAGGCCTATCCACAACCAGGACAGCAGCCATACTCGCAGCCGCCACAGCAACCGCAGCCACCCAGGCGGCGCGGCATCTCACCGGCCATCATTATACTGATCATCGTACTGGTCTTACTGCTGCTCGCGGGCAGTGGACTGATCTATTATGTAGGCGTCTATCAACCCAAGGTGATGCATGACCAGGCTACCGCCACCGCGCAGACGCAGCAATCGGCAACGGCCCAGGCAAACAACCAGGCTACGGCCGCGGCCGCGGCAACCTCGACAGCCATAGCCCAGGCCACCGCCAATGCTCAGGCCACTGCTAACGCCCAGGTTACCGCTACCGCCAACGCGCTCCAGAGCATCTTGAGCAACGCTATGAGCGGGACGCCGACCTTGAACGACCCATTGAGCGCACAAACAAACAGCCAGTGGGATACGCTCGCACCCGCCAATTCCTCCGTAGGAGGCAGTTGCGCCTTTACCAATAGCGCTTATCACTCGAATATGCCGCAGAAAGGCTACTTCCAACCGTGCTACGCGCAAACGCCGAACTTCACCAATTTCGCCTTCCAGGTCGATATGACCATTACTCAAGGAGACGAAGGCGGTATCCTCTTCCGCGCCGACCCTGCCAACTCCAGGTTTTACCTGTTCCGCATCGCCCAGGATGGCACCTACGACCTCTTTCTCTATACCAATAGTCAGGGCAGCCAGGCCCAGAGCTTGCTCAGCAATACGGCTCAGAACTTCAAGAATGGCCTTAACCAGACCAATACCATCACTGTCGTGGCTCAGGGTGGCAATCTGTACTTCTACGTCAACGGCCAGTACCTCAATAGTGTCAGCAATAATACCCTCACCTCCGGCAAAATTGGGGTCTTCGGGGAAAGCAGTACTGGCCCCACCGATGTCGCCTTCGCCAACGCGAAAGTCTGGCAATTGCCATAGGTAAGAAGTAGAGGGAACTGATTGACAATCACAGGGCGACCGCGATGGCCGCCCTGGCTGTCAGAAATGCACTTGACAAATAACAAAACCACTGCTACACTGATATCAACAAAAAAAATCGGCTACGAACGGGACGAGTACCTTCTACTGGCAACAGAGAACTGCGGGATGGTGCAACGCAGCAGCCGGCACGAAGGGAAATCCACCCGCGAGCCAGCGCGATAAGCGCCAACGGCAGCCCCCGTTAGCAGGCAGGAAAGTTTCAATCCCTATAAGCGATTGAATAAATCAAGGTGGCACCACGATCCACGCGCAATTCCGCGCCGTCGTCCTTCACAACGGACAACGGCGTTTTTTATTGTTCATGTATTCTCATGTATATTACAAAACAAATTGGAAGGAGAATGATCTATCATGCTCGATCTCGCATTTATTCGGAACAACCCGGATATTGTCAAAGAAGCTGCGCGCGTCAAAAACAACACACTCGACATCGACCACCTGTTAGAGGTTGACCGCCAGGTACTCGCCCTGCAGCGGCAGGTCGAAGAGGTCCGCGCAGAACAAAACCAGATATCGAAGCGCGTCCAGCAGGCAGGTAAAGACAAGGAGCTGCGCGATACCCTGATTGCTCAGGGCAAACAACTCGCGGAACAAATCAAAGCTTTAGAGCCACGCCTGCGCGAGTTGGAGGATGAACGCCAGCAGTTGCTCTACTACGTCCCCAACATCCCTGATCCTAGCGCACCCACTTCGAGCCGCTCGATCACTATGCTCTGATGCAAAAGCTGGACGTGGTGGATATCGAGCGCGCCGTCAAGGTGGCTGGGGCGCGCAGCTACGCGCTCAAAGGCGATGCAGCGCGGCTGGAACTGGCGCTAATGAACTTCGCGATGGATCGCGTAGCTCGCAAGGGCTTCACCCCCATCATCGTACCCGCTATGGCGCGTGATTTCTGCTTCATCGGCAGCGGGCAATTCCCCAAGGGACGCGACCAGGTATACGCCCTTGAGGATGAAGACCTCTTCCTGGTGGGTACCGCCGAAGTCTCGATCACCGGCATGTACAAAGACGAGATCCTCAAAGCTGAAAACCTGCCCATGACCTTCGTCGGCTACTGCCCCTGCTTCCGCAAAGAGGCTGGCACCTACGGCAAGGATACGCGCGGTGTCTTCCGCATTCACCAGTTCAACAAGGTCGAGCAGTATGTCATCTGCAAGGCCGACCATGAAGAGTCGGTGCGCTGGCACGAACAACTGCTCGCCAACTCGGAAGAACTGGTGCAGGCACTGGAACTGCCCTATCGCGTGGTGAACGTCTGCACCGGCGATATGGGCGACGGCAAAGTCGGCATGTACGACCTGGAATGCTGGATCCCCAGCGAGGGACGCTACCGCGAAACCCATTCGTGTTCGTACTTCCACGACTGGCAGGCCCGCCGCGTCAATATCCGCTACCGTGACGAGGACGGCAAGGTCCGGTTCGTACATACGCTGAACAACACCGCGATTGCATCGCCGCGCATCCTGCTGCCCCTCTTCGAGATTCACCAGCAGCCTGACGGCAGCGTGCGCATTCCAGAGGCGCTGCGGCCCTATATGGGAGGGCAGGAATACATCAGACCGAGAGAGGTGGTCAAGGCGGAGAGGTAAATAGGTGGACAAACTCAGGGGAGAGACTACAGGTAAATAATCTCTCCCCTCACACTCCTCACATCGTCATCCACATACAGCAGTCCAATGCTGCATCGCGGCTGGCGACGACGATCGGTCGCGCTCCCCGGATTGAACAGCAACTGCCCATTATGATCCTCGTTCCAGGGGATATGACTATGCCCAAACACCACGCAGCGCGCCGTGGGGAATTCCTGGCGAGCCACGCGTTCGCGGTTATGGGCTTCGCCCAGGATGTGAACGATGCCAATACGGCAGTGCCCGACCACTACCTCACGTTTGATGGGCACCTTCCTTACTACCTCATCCTCCTCAATATTGCCCTGCACAGCCACCACGGGGGCAATTGTCTCCAACTCTGAAAGCACCGACAACACCGAGAGATCACCTGCGTGAATAATTAACTCGACGCCCGCAAAATGCTGCCAGACGGCATCGGGCAAGCGTTTGAAATGCGGAATATGTGTATCCGCAATAACTCCAATTTTTCTAGACATACGTTTTTCTTTCCCTATGCTCTTGAAACCAGGAACCCGAAAACCTTTTCCCACCAGAAGCGTATATACTATATACTGCTAAATATAGAAGCAGAAAGCAATCTCAATCAAACCAGCATTTCAAGGACTACCCGCGATGAAATCACTTACTGGCCAATATGAATGTGTGCACCGTTCTGGCATTGGACTCGACTACTTTACCTCCCGCATTGACCGCCTGACACTACAGGCAAATAAACGTTGTATCTTCGTCGCTCAGGAACGAAGTCGCATTGGCCACGCTGCCAGATCACTTTTAAGTGGGCAGCAAGTTGATACCAATGCTCCCGAAGTGCGGCGCGAGGGCAGGTATTCTTCCGCGGGGAATACCATCACATTCTACCTTGATGATGGCACACAGGAACAGGGACAACTCACCCCGGAGGGCATCCAGATCGGCAATGATTTCTTCGAAAAAGTGTCAGATTCGACGCTCCTTCCTCCTACACACCGCTTGAAAAGCAATATGGAAGATATCGCCAAAGGACTCAAAATCGCGGGAGCAGTTGGCGGAGCAGCCATCAAGGCAGTCAAGACCATACAGGATACGATTCAGCCTGTGCAAGGGCCGCAATCAACGCCTGCTTCTCATCCTACCTCACAAGGCGCTAACCAGCAAGCGCAGGGGTATCAGGCTCCTCAAACTCCCCCTGCCTCAACTCCTGCTCAACCCTCGTATACCTCAACACCTGAGCAAGATGCTGAAACGCTTTTCTGTGATCAGTGCGGGCAACCGGTACGCCCAGGCAAGCGCTTCTGCAATCACTGTGGGGCGAGGTTGCCTTAATTTTCTGTTCATAGCAAGCATGAGCATATAATGAAAGACTGAGTCGAGATTGGGATGCAATGTTTCAGACACTACAACAGCCCTCTCCATTTGTTCAACGCCACATTTATGCGGTATAGTATTCTTGGCAATCCTGATATCCGGGCGTAGAATCATCTGCAATTGAGAGAGGGCTACAAGGATATTCCATGCGTATCGCTATTATTTCAGACATTCACGGCAACCATCTCGCATTCGAAGCAGTGATGCAAGACTTGCGTCAACAGCCCCCGGTCGACCAACTTGTTATAGCGGGCGATCTCTGCTTGAATGGCCCATGTCCGAAACAAGTCCTGGAGCACGTGCAATCCCTCGACTGTCCGGTCATCCAGGGTAACACTGACATGGAAATCGTTACACATGCGCCAGATAAAAGCGAGAAAAAGCGTAATACTGTTAGCTGGACACGCGAGCAAATTGGAGCGGCAGGCGTTGTTTATCTGGCGTCACTTCCATTTTCTCATCGCATTGGCAACCCTGATGGCAGTGACCTGTACATTGTGCACGCCAACCCGCTGAACCTGGAAGATGCCATCTTTCCCAACGCTTCTGACAGCGTACTGGAGCATTTTTTGGGAGGACTGGATGAACGTATCGGCGTGCTGGCATTTGGACACCTGCATATTGCATACACCCGGCACTGGCGACACCTGTTGTTAGTCGATGTCGGCAGTTGCGGCATTCCACGTGATGAAGACCACCGCGCCTCTTACGCTATCCTGAATCCGCAAGGTCCGGATTGGAGCGTAGAAATACGGCGTGTGACCTACGATGTGCAGGCAGTTGTCAAGCAACTGAAAACGTCCGGGATGCCTAACCCGGAGAAACGCATTAAAACACTGCTCGAGGCCAAATATTAAAAAACCAGGTACTCGTGTGAGTACCTGGTCTCGCATACGCGAAAGATTATTGCGTGCTCATTGAGAATGCACTAATGCTATCGACATCTTCAATGGTTATAGGAACGGAAAAAGATGCCGCCTGGGCCGAAACGAGTGATTCCTCTCCCACCATTGCTTCCTCACCCAGATAACTGGCTGCATCGCCGATATCAACCAGTTGCAGTTCCTCGATAATCGCCCGCAATTCTCCGGTTGTCACCATGA
>VBHV01000700.1 GCA_005881995.1 Chloroflexota bacterium
CCAGGTTGCCAAAGATATCCTGGAGAGGCGCCTGGTCTGGTGTATAGTAGGCAATGCGCGTCACGCGGAAATGCAGCGTCTTTCCGGCACTATTCATCACCTGGACATCGTTGCCTACCTGTACATTACGCAGACGCCAGAATACCGCCGGATAGCCCCCTGGGCGATCAAGGTGACCGTCGATGACCGCGCTCCCTCGTTCGCCCGGATGGGGTCCCAGCCCATACCAACCCACATCCTCCCAGGGGTTTTGCGCCGGTACTGCCAGTTCTCCGTCTGATCGAATGCCCACCATTTCAACGAATGCATTGACGCCTACGGCTGGAACAACCAGGCGTATTGGATCCGTTTTTGTGTTTCCTGGTTGCGTCGCTGTAGCAAGCATCGCCGGTGTGACTGCGCTGCCATCATTTACATGCTCAGTATGCAGCTGCGGCGTTTCGGCGACCGTGCTACTACACGCGCTCGCTATGAGTATCACGAGGAGTGCGAACACACAAAATGGCAGTCGAACCGTGCGCATAAACTGCACACCTTTCCTACTAACTTTGCTGCTAACGCTTTACAGTGACAGGCGAAGAAAGACTCAGGCACCCAGTAACAGCAGCGATGCGATAGCCAGCAGTCCACATCCTAAAAGCAGGTAACTCACAGATGAGGTACTTCACCAGGCCAATTTTCAACAATGCGGTCCAGGTCTACAAGCAGTTCCAATTGCGTGTCTGATTCTGTTGTTGCTTGCTTAAACTCCTGGTGATACGCATCGATGGCATGAATCGATTGCTTCACCACCGCAGTCGCTTTCTCAAAGCTCTCCGCTTTCATATAATATATCAGAAAATCACCCTCGGCGGTGCTATCAAGAAAGGCCGATTCTACAATCATGCCCTCGTCGCGCATCGTTTCGAGGGCTTCTTCCTTTCGTCTATTTAGCTCGTCAGCCCACTCTCGCACACGTTCGAGGGAGCCTGGTTTTAGCTTCACCTTGATGCATTTTGTTGCAAACTTCGTGCACCCCTTTTTTGTGCTGTGAATGTAATGCTTTAAGGTCCATCTCCTGGCTTAGATAGTTTACAACATACTCGACAAGATTAAAGGTTCGGGCTTTGAACCAGCCGGTTGTCTCGTTTACGAAGCTGATCCCTGATTTGTCGCCTCCAAACGGAAGCACTGTTGGATTGTTGACCGTGTGGTAGTCGGAGGAGGAAGTTCACAAAATCGGCAAAGAAAAAGCAAAGCGCACCAGGCAGGACTTGAACCCGCAACAACTTGATCCGAAGTCAAGTGCTCTATCCATTGAGCTACTGGTGCATCGCTTTGATTATAGCACCCACGTCAACAAGGAAGAATTCCTATAGAGTCTTCAAATCAAGCACCCTCATATCAAAACGGAACCATTTGGGCTTGACAAAGCCCATTCTATTCAGTAGAATTTTATGAGTTCAATATTTTTTGAACATGAATAATGAACATTGAACAGTAGGAGCGCAGATAGCTCTATGCCTTCTCAATCATCGCTCACCATACAGATTGACGCGTGTCCGACCTACGAATTTCTGATGAGTTTATGCGTCTGGAATGATACGGTCGATCACGCGACTTACGAAGACGGGCAACGGTGGTTTCAAGCTGTCCACCAGCAGGAGAGGTTTGCCAGAAAAACGACTGCGTCTGGGTCCACCTTCTCAGCGTAGCCTATGATTCGGCGAACCTGCATGACGTTCCTTCCTTCATCGAGCACCTGTCGACGATGGACCCCCTGGAAATACGCCTGCGCTTAACTGGCTACTACCAGCGCTATTTTCGACGCGCTACCGCGCCGGAGGTCATGTACGCCGCGGCCACAGGAGACCGGCAGGCACAGCAGCAGTTCCTGCACACCTCCTATCCAGAGAATGCGACCTGGCAAGCTGCGTTGTGGCATCTCTTCTCCCTCGATCTAGAGGATACCAGGAAACAACTGGTGGAGCTACTGCGAGGCTGGTATGCAGAGGTCTTTCAGCCGCGAGAAGCTGCATGGCTGCCTATCCTCTCGCGCGACGCCGAGGCCAGGCGTTTGCTTGCCACAACCGTCTCAGTTGAGCGCTGCATCGAGATTGTCACGAATGGATGGGAGTACGTACCGGAGCCAGGCGTCAGGCAGGTCTTGCTGATTCCCTCCGTTATCATACGCCCCCAGGTGTACAGCGTGGACTATCACGAGGTGAAAATCCTCTGCTACCCGGTCGCCGACGAATACATCACCGGCGACTTTGAAGCTCCCTCCGTTCGTCTGGTACGCCTGGTGAAAGCCCTGGGTGATGAGCGTCGTTTGCGCATCCTGAAAAGATTAGCAACAGGCTCATATACCCTGCAACAGCTCGCAGACTACTTCGATGTTGGAAAGACCTTAATGCATCATCACCTCGTCGTTTTGAGAGCAGCCGGGTTAGTCCATTTGCTGGGAGATGATAACAAGAAGTATCGCCTGCGACGGGACACGTTGGCTCAACTGGCTCCGCTCCTCGAGGGCTATCTCCTGGACAAGCCCTTGTAACGCTGTGTTCAGAATGATCTTTTTGCCTATCGTACTCTACACTTGACTCCTGGAATCGTTGGACTCACCTTTACCCTGGGCAGCGCTGGCTTTGTCCTGTGAGCGGCCACGGCATCGGCGATTACGCGCAAGCTTGGGAGTGGCCCGACGCTCATGTTCTCCAGCCTGCTCGGAACGCTTTCCTACCTGGTCATTCCCCTGGGCTTGCTTGGCGCACCTGTCTTGTGGATTGGACTCTTCCGTTTGTTCCTGGGCCTGCACATACCCACTTACAATGTAAACACCCTAAGTTTGCGGCAGATGGTTATACCCGCCAAATTGCAGGGACGAGTGGCTGCTACCGCGCTGACGCTGGCCTTTGGCTCGTTGAGCCTCGGTTTCCTTCTCGGCGGCCTTCTAGCATCCTCCTGGGGCCTGGTCGCAACCATCATTTGCGGAGGAATAGTGTTTTTAATCGGCTCGCTCCCGCTGCTCAGCAGAGTAATCGTGAGCTACAAGAATCCCTCATCCGCAGTGGTTAGCGCTCACCTCTAAAATGCTTACTAACCGTCGCGATAACCGCCAGAACCGCTTGCGGAGCGAATGTCACCAGCACCGTTGGAACAGGACCAATCGCCTGTAGCAACAAGCCCGTGATCGCCAGCCCAACAGGTTCGCTGCCGAAGGCGATGAGGCGGAAGACGATGTAAATGGGTACGACGATGAAGCTCAAGCCCGTCGCTATGCCCAGCAGCAGCGGGTTGGTCGCGAAGGCGATGAGCAGCCATGTCAAGGCCCACAGCCAGGTAGCGCCGATCATCAGTTGCCCAAAACGAAAGTGCCTCTGAAGCGGCGTGACCAGGAATGCTCCTACAATGCTGCCAATGCCAGCACCCGCGAAGATCAGGCCTATGGCGAATGACGAGGCGTGCTGACCCTGCGCCATGACGATCAGGATCAGCGCGTAGCCCGACACCGGCAAGATCAATCCGCCGGTGAGCAGCGCTATGAAACGAATGACCGGGGCGCGCCAGAGCCAGGTCAGCCCTTCGCCAATTTCCGCCCACAAATGGATCGGCTTCGCGTCCCGCTCTTCCTGAAACTGCTTCTTGATAAAGAAGAGTGACAGCACTGAGATTCCATAGGAGATGGCATCCGTCAAAAATGGGATGGCTCGACCGATGCCATAGAGGATGCCACCAAACGACGGGCCGATCATGCCTGAGACCGAGTCAAGCACCATATTCTGCGCCGCCGCACCTGGAAGCTGCTCCTTGGTCACAACCTGGGGAAGACAGGCCGTTTCCGCAAGGCCGAAAAAGGTGAACAGGGTACCTTCTACCAGCGAGACAATAGCCAGTTGGATGATCGTCAGATGGCCCAGCACGAGCGCGACAGGGATACTCCCCAGCGCGAGCGCGCGGCCCGTATCACACAGAATCATGACGCGCTTGCGATCCCAGCGATCAACCAGCGCCCCTGCTGGCAGGATGAACAGCGCGTAGGGCAGCCCACGCAGCGCGGCGATTAACCCGGCCTGGGCGGGCGAATGAGTTATTGCGAGTACCAGCAGTGGAAAGGCGAGCATTGAGACGCGCGTTCCGATGCTCGAGACCATCTGGCCGCTCCAGAGCAGCATATAATCGCGATTACGCCATAGGGTAACTCGTTTTTCTGGGAAGGTAGCTTCTTCTCTATTGCCCACCTTCCCTACCGTACCTGGGACTTCTTGAACCTGTGACATGGTAACACTCC
>VBHV01000091.1 GCA_005881995.1 Chloroflexota bacterium
CTTGAGTACGTTTGGCCCCGTCACAAACATGTAGCTGGTCTGCTCCACCATAAAAATAAAGTCGGTGATGGCGGGGGAGTAGACCGCGCCACCCGCGCAGGGTCCCATAATAGCGGAAATCTGTGGCACGACGCCCGATGCCAGCGTGTTGCGCAGGAAAATATCAGCGTAGGCTCCCAGGCTGACCACGCCCTCCTGGATACGCGCCCCGCCTGAGTCATTCAGCCCGATGACGGGTGCGCCATTCTTCATGGCATGGTCCATGATCTTACAGATTTTCTCGGAGTGCGCCTCGTATAGCGAACCCCCGAATACCGTGAAATCCTGCGAGAAGACATACACCAGGCGACCATCGATCTGTCCATAACCAGTCACGACCCCATCACCCGGTATTCTCTGTTCGTCCAGCCCAAAGTCCGTTGAGCGGTGGGTGACAAACATATCCAGTTCGTTAAATGTGCCGGGGTCTAGAAGCAAATCAAGGCGCTCGCGCGCTGTGAGTTTGCCCTTTTTATGCTGCGCCTCGATACGTTTGGACCCACCGCCGAGCATAGCGGCTTCTTTCAATCGGTGTAGCTCTTCAATCTTCTCTTTGGTGCCTTTCACGGCAGGAGTATCTTGCGGGGTGCGTTCGCTGGTGGTCATATGTCTATCTCCATACATGAGTTTGTGAATGGGTGTATGTATGGCAGTATAGCATGTAGGTTGGAGGTGTGTCTAACCACGTTCATCTCAATTGCCCAAACAGCGCAACGAGTTTTTCATTGAATTGGGAGCAACTGCCGTAACGTTTGCCAATCCAGTTCAGCGAAATGCTGAATAATCATATCCGCTCTCGATAGATCTTGCTCATCGTTAAAACCATTGCGGAAGCCAATGCAGTACATGCCAGCGTTTTTAGCAGAGAGGACGCCGTTCTTTGAATCTTCTATGGCGATACAGCGGGTTGGACTGACACCAAGCTGTTTTGCGGTGAGAAGGTAGATGGCCGGTGAAGGCTTTCCTTCTCCCTCAAGTTCATCTGCGCTTACTATTGCTTGAAATGATGCGCGCAAATTGAAGCGCTCGAGCATAATGTTTATCCAGGTCCAGGGAGAAGAGGAAGCCAGCGCGACGGGGATATGATTGGCATGCAGGACTGATAGTAGTTCCGTGAAGCCCTCAATGAGAGACACTTTTTCCCCATAGATTACGTTTGCCATTTCCTGGTAGAGTTCCAGGAACTGTTCTTTTGTTTTTTGTAGTTGATAGGTGCTGGCAAGCAGTGCGTACAGATCATGTACCCCAAGGCCGAGGATCTTATCTTGATCATTTATGTTCCAGGTGGGAATAAGTGATTGTAAAAAATATCCCTCGGTAGTTTTCCAGTGGATTTCACTATCGACGATGACGCCGTCCATGTCAAAAATGACTGCATCCATGTAAAAGAAACCTCGCTATTACTCTAAAGATGACTGACGAACAGAAGATGAGCTAATGATGGATGTGCTATACTGCTTGTATTATATTCCCATTAACGACTGTTCGCTCCACCAGGGGGACTATCATGACCATTACATCCAAACCTGAAACCTCTGTCGAGAATCGTGTCGCTGGCTGGCTCACACCTGAAGAGTTCAGTATTTTAGAAGCCGTCTGTGATACTTTTTTTCCCTCACTTGAACCTCCTGAAGGAAGTTCTGAAGAGTTAGCAGCCTACTACTGCCGCAGCGCGCGCAACCTGAATGTTGCTCATCTTATAGCCGAAACCCTGGCATTTGAAAATGAGGATGAACAGAAGAAGTTTCACACGTTGTTAAGCTTGCTAGATAGTCCGCTTGGAGGACTGGTGCTGATTGGCAGCCCGCGCAAATTCAAGTCGCTTCCGCAAGATAAACGCGAGAAGTACCTGACGGCGATGGCAAATAGCCCGATGGGACAATTGCGGCAGGGCTATCAAGCGATCAAACGTCTCGCGGGTTTTGTTTATTATGCTGCCCCTGATGCTACAGGCGTCAATCCAAACTGGGAAGCGATGGACTATACGCCACCCTCGCCCCCGCCAGCAGACGCGCCGCAGCCTATCCAACCACTAAAGATCACTGAAGATACTACGCTGGAGGCGGATGTAGTGGTGATCGGTTCGGGCGCGGGCGGCGGTTTGGCCGCGGGTGAACTGGCGATGGCCGGGAAAAGCGTGGTCGTGCTGGAAAAGGGCGGTTATAACAACGAAGCAAACTTTACCTTGCAAGAGGCGCAGGCTACCCCCGAACTCTATTTGAAACGCGGCACACTCACTACGAAAGACCTGGGTGTAGTAGTGCTGGCAGGCAGCACACTCGGCGGTGGTACGACTATAAATTGGATGACTTCTTTCCGCACTCCTGCGGAAATCCTGGAAGAATGGGCGCGCGACTCCGGCATAGACGATCTGACGGGCGCGAGTTTACAGGCCAGTTTTGAGGCAGTCGAGCAGCGCATCAGCGTAGCCAGCGTGGCTTCAAACAACAAGCAGAATCAACTGCTGTACGATGCCTGTGAGTCGCTCGGCTATCACGCCGGTGTTCTGCCCAACAACTCTATCGGTTGCGAGCAGCGCTGCGGAAGTTGTGGCTTTGGCTGCCGTTATGGATGCAAGCAATCGACGATGAAGACCTATTTGCAGAATGCTTATGCTCGTGGAGCACGCATTGTAGTGCGTTGCAGCGCTGAGAAGGTACTCATAGAAAACGGCAAAGCAGTCGGCGTCATAGCCACTGCCACTAATACAGAAACGGGTAAGACCTTTAGCGTTACTGTGCACGCGAAAGCGGTAATTGTCGCGGCAGGCTCAATTCACTCACCGGTCATATTGCTGCGTTCGGGATTGGAGAATCCCCACATTGGGCGTCACCTGAAATTGCATCCAACTACCACTGTCGCTGGTATCTATCCTGAAAAGGTCTATAGCTGGCGAGGTGTGATGCAGTCGGCCTATTCGAACGAGTTTGGCTATCTCGATGGTAACTATGGCTACAAATTAGAAGTACCACCTGCCCATCCCGGTTTGATCGGCATGGCTACTCCCTGGTTCTCACCGCGCGATTACCGTGACCAGGTGCTGCAAACGGCCAATATTGCCACATTTATCATCCTGACCCGCGACAAGGGCGAAGGCAGCGTCACACTTGATCGGTTCGGCGAACCTGTGATTGATTATGTGGTTTCCGTCTATGACAGGCGCCACCTCAAACACGGTTTGCGCACAGCGGCGCGTCTCCATTTCGCCGCCGGAGCCAATGCCGTTGTCACCCTGCAAAATAAACGCACGCGCCTGGATCGACCAGCAGGTGGCGAGGTAAGCGAGCAGCAGTATCGCGAATTTGATCGAATGATCGAGCGACACGGCATGAACCCCAACCGCATCATGATGTTCACCGCCCACCAGATGGGTACCTGCCGCATGGGGGCCGATCCCAAAAACGCGGTAGTGGATGGCAATCACGAAGTGTATGGGGTGAAAGGGCTGTTTGTCTGTGATGGCAGCGTTTTCCCTGGGTCGTCGGGGGTGAATCCGATGTTGTCGATAATGGGATTGGCGCACCGGGCTAGCCAGTATATTAAGACGACTGTATAACGGCCATTATCTTGAGCAACTTATAAAGAAAATAGAGTAAAGCACTGTCTCACCTGTAGAAATCGACAGTCCCCTCCCCTCATTTTTACCTGCTAAAAAACTGTCCAGAAGGCAGGTACGCTATCCTCATCTTGTGCGTTATACTCATCACCGTCGAACTGTTTATTTCACGCGGGGTCATTGTGCTCCCATCCATGTCATGGGCATAAAACAAGACATAGGTTGTCAGTATTTTTTGAGTATACTCTACTTATCCCGTCTATAGTAGTAGTGCTTTCGTTTAAAGACTGGAACCATCTTTTACTATGACACAATCAAACGCATCTACGAAAACGACTACGAACAAAAAACCACAGGAGAAAGAGGAAGAGCAGTTCAAGATACGGCATGTCTTCGCGGCCTTTGCCAGTTTGCCGCGCGTGCTGGGCCTGGTCTGGTCTACTGATAAACCCCTGACGCTCGGCATGGGGCTTTTGAGCGTGGTGCGCGGCTTCATCCCAGCCATCAGCGTGTATATCACTAAGGAGGTCATTGATAGCGTGGTCAATGCTATCAGAACCACTCCCCATGTGACAACGATGGTCTGGGTGTTTGTTGGCCTGCAACTCGTGGTCAACCTGTTGAGTCAGCTGTTCAGCACGCTCAGCAACATTGTGCAGCAGCTTTTACAGGAAAAGGTCTCCAATCGTGTGCAACTGCTGGTTCTGGAGAAGGCCAACACGCTCGACCTATCTTTTTTTGAGGACGCGGAGTTTTATGATAAGCTGCGCCGCGCCTCGGAGGAAGCGACTTACAAGCCTGTGCAGATGATCTCGCAGACGTTTGACCTGCTGCGCACATTCATCACCCTGTTCTCCATGTTGCTGTTGCTGCTGCAACTGGCATGGTGGCTAGCTTTAGTGGCGATTATTGTGCCTATCCCCTCGTTCATAGCAAACTCCCGTTATGGCTGGATCGGCTATATGCGTATGCGCCGCGAGTCCCCGGAGCGCCGCATGCTGCTTTACCTGAATCGCCTGATGACCACCGATGATTACAACAAGGAAATCAAGCTGTTTAACCTGGGGAACTACTTCATCGAGCGTTTCCACCGCCTGTCGGACAAATTTTTCGAGGAAAGCAAACGGATTGTGGCGCGTCGTTACCTCACCAACTTCATGTGGACGGGTTTCTCACTTATTACTAACTCCGCCATTTACGTTTATGTAGCCTTGCAGGCCGTCTTTGATCCAAGACGTGTCACATTGGGCAGTTTAACGTTATATACGCAGGCTGTTATGCAGGTCGGCCAGAATTTTCAGGGAGTGCTGGATGGTATCTCCAACACCTACGAAAACAACCTGTTCGTCAATACGCTTTTTGAATTTCTCGAATATAAGCCGGTGATTGTTTCGCCTGCGAAGGCGCAGCCCGTAACGTCTTCGAACGAAATCAAAGGTCTGGAGATAGAGTTTCGCAATGTGACCTTTACCTACCCCGGCAAAGACCCGGAAACAGAAGCTACCTTGAAAAACGTGAGTTTTACGCTCCGGCCTGGCGAAGCTATCGCGCTGGTTGGCCGCAATGGAGCGGGAAAAACAACGATGGTCAAACTGTTGACGCGTCTCTATGATCCAGATGAAGGCCAGATTCTGATAGGTGGACGTGATATCAAAGAATATGACCTCAAGGCCTTGCGCGAGGAGATCGGCGTCATTTTCCAGGATTATGTCCGCTATTATCTAAGCGCGCGTGAGAACATTGGCGCGGGCAGCATCGACCAGGTTGAGAATATGAATCTCATCAATAGCGCGGCCCAGAAAAGCGGGGCTCATTCAGTGGTTGGTGAATTAGCCGATGGCTACGATACCTTGTTGGGTCGCTGGTGGAACACCGGCACGCAGTTGAGCGGCGGCCAGTGGCAGAAAATAGCGCTTGCGCGTGCCTTCATGCGCGATGCGCGCATTCTCATCCTGGATGAACCGACCAGTTCGCTGG
>VBHV01000092.1 GCA_005881995.1 Chloroflexota bacterium
CGATTCCACGCGCACCATCGCGCCTTCATATGGGCCAATACCGGTGCCTTCAACGTAGCAGCCCACGCCTATACCCAGGTAGCGGCCCTGCGCACGCGCCTCGGCCTGCCGCGCAGGGAAGTTATCATAGTCCAGCAAGGCCCTCAGCTTTTCCAGCCCGGCCTGGTAATCGCCGCTATCGTATTTAGTCGGTCCTCCGTCTTGATATACCAGGCCAACGTCCCAGGGGAACTCGTCGGGCTGAATGAAGTTGCGTGAGCGCACCTCGAGGCGGTCCAGCTGAAGTTCGCGCGCGATGCGATCCATGATGCGTTCCATCACAAACACCGCGTGTGGTCGGCCTGCTCCGCGATACGGGCTGACCGGCACTTTATTGGTATAGAGGACAGTAAATTCGCTGTAGTAGTGCTTCAGACGGTAAGGGCCGGGCAGGGTACACGCGGTGATGATGGGCACGATAATGCCATAGGGGGTGTAGGCCCCCGTATCATGCAGGAACCTGTCCCGTACGGCAAGCAGGATGCCCGCATCGTCAAAGGCATACTCCACCTCGTGAAGCTGGCTGCGTTCCTGGTTGGCCGAAATGAAATGCTCGCGTCGATCCTCGATCCATTTGATGGGCCTACCCAGGCGCATTGCGGCAAAAGGCGTAAGCACCTCTTCTGCATAGAACATCATGATCTTGGTGCCGAAGCCGCCTCCGACATCGGGCGCGATGACGCGCACCTTGTGCTCGGGCAGGTGGAAGATGGCCGCCAGGCCGTTGCGGATGGGAATCGGCCCCTGCGTCGATATCCAGCACGTGAGCGTACCGTCATGCGCGTCCCAACGCGCCAGCACGCCGCGACATTCCATCGGCATGGCCGCGCCCCGGTCCATAAGCAGAGTCTCATGGATGACATGCGGTGCACTCGCAAAGATGCTATCGGAGTCGCCTACGCTTTGCACGAGGTGCGCGGCCACGTTGCCCGGCACATCCGCGTGCACAAGCGGCGCGTTTTCCGCCGATGATACTTCCAGACTGTGCACGACCGGTAGCGGTTCGTACTCGACTTCGATCAAGTCGAGCGCATCTTCGGCAATGTAGCGGCTGTCGGCCACCACCATCGCCACTGCTTCACCTGCATAGCGAACTTCGTCGCGGGCCAGCGGTAGCTGCGTGCGGGGCTGCGTCAAGGCATGGTGGGGCACGAGCAAAGGCGATGGTTCCAGCACCTCGCCCAGGTCTTTAGCAGTAAGCACAAGGTGCACGCCGGGGAGGGCACTGGCGGCGCTGGTATCGATGTTGAGGATACGAGCGCGCGCATGGGTGCTACGCAGCACCGCGGCGTGCAGCATTTCGGGGAGATCGATATCGTCCACATAACTGCCCTGCCCTCGCAGCAGGCGTGGGTCTTCCTGTCGTTGAACCGGTGCACCGAACCAGCGCGTTGCCATCATTCCACCTCCATGTGTTGCTCGCGTAGCCGTTCCGCGGCGAGTTTGACTGCTTCCACTATATTCTGATAACCCGTGCAGCGGCAGATATTGCCGGAAAGTTCGTGACGTATCTCTTGCTCGGTAGGGTCAGGGTGTTCATGCAGCATGGCATGCACTGACATAATAATGCCAGGGGTGCAGAATCCGCACTGGAGGCCGTGTTTTTCCTGGAACGCCTGCTGGATGGGGTGCAAATCGCTGTTTGTCCCCGCCATCCCTTCGATGGTGGTGACGGCCATGCCATCAGCCTGGACCGCCAACATGAGGCAGGAGCGCACCGCCTCGCCATTGAAGAGAACCGTGCAGCAACCGCACACACCGTGTTCGCAGCCGACATGCGTCCCCGTCAGTTGAAGATCGTGACGCAGAAAATCGGAGAGGAGCAGGCGCACCGGCACCGTCCGTTCGTAGCGGTGACCATTGACGATAACCGCGATCTCGCATTCCTCGACGCATTGCGAAAAATCATCATCTCGCTCTAGCATCATCCCTCTCCTCTCTGCTGCTCCTGGCGATCCTGTCTTTCACGTCTTCCCCAGGCAGCTTTCAGCACTCGCTTTGTCAGTTCCGCCGTCAGCGTGCGGCGATACTCAACGGTAGCATGCACATCACTCATATCCTCGCTCACGATCTCCCGTGCGGCTTCGGCTGCGGCATCGAGCGCCCGTTGATCGAGCGTCGTTCCCACCAGCAATTGCTCGACGACACTCGCGCGCGTGGGAGAGCCTGCGACGCCGAGGTAAGCGATATGGGCAGACATGCAGGTATCATCGGGCGCGGGTGTTAGCACGGCGGCGGCTCCCACAAGGGCATAATCTCCCGCACGGCGGGCGAATTCCATAAACGACCACCCGGCCTGCGGCGGTATCCAGGGAAAGCGCACTTCTGTCAGCATCTCACC
This sequence comes from Chloroflexota bacterium, assembly GCA_005881995.1. The sequence goes on from VBHV01000092.1 coordinate 2,381, forward strand.
GGGCTCCAGGGCTGTTGTGAGATAGCCGGTGAAAAACTCCTCGGCTTTGATGACTCGCTCACCATGAATGCTCTGCGCCAGTACTTCGCCGTTGAGGCAGGTCAACAGCGCGGGAAGCTCGGCAGCCGGATCGGCGTGCGCAATGCTGCCCACAACGGTGCCGCGATTGCGTATCTGCATATGCCCGATGTGCTTGATGACCTCCACGAGCAGTGGATGCTTCTCCTGCACCAGTACAGAGCGTTCAATTTGGCGCTGGCGCGCAATCGCGCCAATGGCGAGGTAGCCATCTTCCGTCTCAATGTAGTGCAGTTCGGAAATATGGTTGATGTCTACAATGTAGGCAGGCCCCGCCAGGCGCATATTCAGCAGCGGCACAAAGCTTTGCCCGCCCGCCAGCACCTTGATGTCCTCGCCATGCTGATCGAGCAAGGTGAGCGCCTCGTCGAGAAGTCGCGGCGCACAGTACTGAAAACGTGGAGGTTTCATAATTCCACTTCCCTATTAAATAGTTGTCCTTGTGAAGTGAAGCGATCTATTGACCGCCTTAAATTAAGGCCAGAGCGTCATTCACGACCAGGTCGCCCATCATTGCCCCCTGTTCGGGAATACAGATTAAACTACTACTCTCCAGCCGTTCTGTCAAGCCCTTTTTCGCTGTAAAACAGCATTAAGGCCTGTTACAAGTGATTTGATGCCGCAACTGGTAGCAATGAGTTAGAACAGGTGATACAATTTCAGTACAATTGTGATCATGATCTGACCAGGAGTGATATGCATCTTTCATCTTCCTCGCTCTCCAACGCCATCAATACCCACACCGAAGACGAATACCTCTTCGGCTGGGACCCTTTGCCCGGCATCGTCTCCGTGTGGGCGAATCGCGAGGGACGCGCCCTCATCTGGCGGCGCGAGGGAGAACGCATCACCTGTACCAGGGAACGCTTTCGACCCTGGGTCTTTGCCGCTTCCCTGGATGACCTCTCCCACCTGGGGTCATCCCTGATCTCTGCATCCGCGCCCATTGGCAGCGCTGCCAGCATCACCTATCGTGAATTGGATGGCCCGGCGGATGCCTACCGTTTCCTGCTGTCCGCCAGCGATGGACGCCTGCTCGAAAACGAATTGGTACGGAGCGCATCGCGACGCCTGGACCGCAAAATTACGAGCATCAACGATTTACCAGATCAGTATTATCGTGTTGGCCCCGTCGAACAGTACCTCATGACGAGCGGGCGCGTCTATTTCCGGGGTTTGAGCTACGAAGACCTGCACCGGCTGCAGTTCGACCTTGAAACAACCGCGCTTGACCCCCATCGCGGGCGTATCTTCATGGTTGCTATACGTGATAGTCGCGAGCTAACCACCACGCTCGATGCTCCTCGGCCCGAAGATGAGGCACGCCTCATCACCGACCTGTGCGCGCTTATTCGCCAAAGTGACCCGGATGTGATCGAGAACCATAACCTCTTCGGTTTCGATTTGCCTTTCCTGGAGCAACGCGCCGCCGCACATGGCATCTCGCTGCACCTTGGCCGTGAAGGCGGGCCATCCATCTTAGAGCGCCGCGAGGAGACGCTGGCCATCGGGCCGGAAGCGCGCCGCCGTGTTCGCTACAGTGTCGCAGGACGCGAACTGATCGATACGTTGGATGCAGTGCGCCGCCACGACTTCGTTGTACGCGACATGCCCAGTCACAGCCTGAAAGATGTCGCCCGCTATTTCGGTATCGCCTCGCCCGATCGCGTCTACATCGAGGGCGCGGCAATCTTTGCTACGTATCAACGCGATCCTGAGCGGGTTCGACAATACGCCCTGGACGATGTTGAAGAGGTAGACGGACTATCGCGACGCCTGCTTGGAGCACCGTTCTCGCTAGCGGGCATGGCTCCCCGCCGCTACGAGCGCCTGGCTTCGGCTGGACCAGCCATGGGCATTCTTGAACCCATGCTGGTACGCGCCTACCTACACAATGGCGCTGCGCTCCCCCGCCAGAGCGCCGATCAGTCTGTAGGGCAAGCATTGCACGAGGGTGGCGCGGTGCATCTTTTCGCGGAAGGCGTGGCCGAACACGTGGTCAAGGCCGATGTCGCCTCGCTTTACCCCTCGCTCATGCGCACCTTCCAGATCGGCCCTGCCTGTGACCGCCTAGGCGTCTTGCTCAGCATCCTGGGCAGGTTGACCGACTTGCGCCTGGCGCACAAGGCCGCAGCGAAGGCTGCTCCTCCTGGCTCCGTGGAGGCCAATCATCACGACGCAACATCGGCGGCCATGAAAATCCTGGTAAACTCCGCCTATGGCTACATGGGCGCCGGCTCGATGGCCCTCTTCGCCGATAGCCACGCCGCCGGAGAAGTGACCAGGCGTGGGCGCGAGATTCTCACGCAAGTCCTCGCATCGCTGCGCAAGCGCGGCATGGCACTGGTGGAGGCCGATACCGACGGCGTCTACTTTGCCGTCCCTGCCGATTGGACGGAGGAACAGGAGCGAGAACTGGTCGCGAGCATAGGGACGGAGTTGCCAGCGGGCATTCGCCTGGAGTACGAGGGGCGTTACCGCGCCATGCTCAGTCACGAAGTCAAAAACTATGCCCTGTTAACCTACGGCGGCCAGTTGGTTGTGCGCGGCGTTGCGCTGCGCTCCAGCCGCTCAGAGCCATTCGGTGAACGCTTCCTGCGCCAGGCATTACTCCGTACCATGACCGGCAACGTGGTTGGCGTGCGCGATGCCTACCTGGAGACAACTAAAGCGCTGCGCGCGCGCGCTTATCCTGTCTCTGATGTCGCTGCGCGCGTGCGCCTCTCAAAATCGCGGGAAGCCTATCAGACCTCTCGCGCCGG
>VBHV01000093.1 GCA_005881995.1 Chloroflexota bacterium
TAGTGGTCATCGTTTACGGCCAGGACTACCGGGGTATCTAATCCCGTTCGCTCCCCTGGCTTTCGCGTTTGAGCGTCAGAAACGAGCCAGGATACTGCCTTCGCCTTGGTGTTCTTCCAGATCTCTACGCATTTCACTGCTCCACCTGGAGTTCCATATCCCTCTCTCGCTCTCAAGTCCACCAGTTTTCAAAGGCCTTCACCGGTTAAGCCGGTGACTGTTGCTCTGAACTTAATGGACCGCCTGCACGCGCTTTACGCCCAGTAATTCCGGACAACGCTCGCCCCCTACGTATTACCGCGGCTGCTGGCACGTAGTTAGCCGGGGCTTATTCGCGGGGTACCGTCCGTCTCGTCCCCCACAAAAGCGGTTTACGACCCGAAGGCCTTCGTCCCGCACGCGGCGTCACTTCGTCAGGCTTGCGCCCAGTGCGAAAATTCCCTAACTGCTGCCTCCCGTAGGAGTCCGGGCCGTGTCTCAGTCCCGGTGTGGCTGGCCGTCCTCTCAGACCAGCTACGGATCACAGCCTTGGTGGGCCCTTACCCCGCCAACAAGCTAATCCGCCGCAGGCTCCTCCCCCGGTATTCCTCACCTGTGGGTAGATTGCCCACGTGTTACTCACCCGTCCGCCACTCCCTCTTCCTCCGAAGAAGAACAGGGCGTTCGACTTGCATGTGTTAGGCACGCCGCCAGCGTTTATCCTGAGCCAGGATCAAACTCGTCATTTCTGGCGTTTAGCACACCCTTTCAGCGAAAGGATGTACTTGAATTGACAGAAACTGCTTTTGCAAACAGTTGCTGTTCTGTTTTCCACTCTTCAATTGTCAAGGTACTTCGCGGCATGATAAACATGCCTCAAAACTGGGAAATAGTCGCGGTTCACGTCCTGAAGAAAGGACAGTGCGTTACGGGATTCGCTGTATCTTTGGGAAATACCTGAAGAGGTTTGCTTACCCATCTACGTCAACCACTTGATTGCCCCATGTACGCATCACCAACTCCACCTGGCACGACGGAGAGGATTTGCATCTTGCACCAGTTACAACACCCTGAAAAGGATTTTTATTCCATACCCGTGCGGGTTCTTCAGGAGGCTTGTAACTCGTTGTATAAATCAAAACACACTGCGTAGCCTATTTATTCCCTGGATACTCAGATTGACGAATTTCATTCAGACCAATCAGCTCGTGTTAGTAGCAAACCGCTATGCATCGGGCCAGGTTTCGCCAGCAATGTCTGATGTTCTACTCTTCAACTTTTTTTATCGCCAGCACGACGTTTGCCCCGCCGACACCACGTCCACCAAGCAGCACCGTTGACCCGACGAGGGTGCGTGCCTCTTTTTGCACCAGGTTCAACCTATAGTCAGGGTTGAGCTGCTCACAATTGATGGTCGGTGGGATCAGGCCGTGACGAAGCGCGAGCAGCGCGGTAATCGCGTCGATCGTTCCTGCGGCCCCGTAGCTATGGCCGAGCATAGTACGAGGGACAGTGACAGGAAGCTGTTCGAGATTCTCCCCGAAAACCAGTCGTAATGCTTCTACTTCTCCGTCATCAGAAGCAGGGAGGGCCCGTCCATCAAGGCTGAAGTAGGCAATATCCCGCGGGTCTACCTCCCCTTCTTGCATTGCCAACCGTATGGCACGAGCATAATGCCTGCCATCAGATGAAGGAGCTCTCAATCCATGAGCATCATTGGTCTGCCCAAAACCAACAATCTCCCCATAGATGGGCGCTCCTCGCTTCCGCGCGTGTTCGTAATCTTCCAGGATGCATATGCCTGCTCCCTCCCCCAGTATTAAACCGGCAGCGCGCCGGTCAAACGGACGATACGCATTGGGATCATCGCCCAGGACACAGTCACCGGTATGTGCAAACGTGAGAAGAACTGTAGGCTCGAGTAGATCTTCGCATCCACCAGCGATAATCACATCCGCAGCTCCGCGTCGAATAGCCCTGTAAGCTAAGCCGAGGGCATCTAAACCACCTACCGCATCGTGTGTTGGTGTCTTACAATATCCTTGAATACCGTAGTGAATCGATGCCTGGCCAACATTGGCCACCTGGAGCCAGGCTATTGTCGTGTAAGCACTCATGGCTCGGAGGCCGCGCGTGTACAAGCCCTGGAATTGTTGCAGCACATATTCCATCCCGCCAAGCGTACTGGCTATCACTGCCCCCACACGCTGCCTATTCTCGTCTGCCAACACTAATGCGGCATCCTGCACCGCCTCCTGGACGGCTGCCAGGGCATACTGAGTCGAGCGATCAGTACGGTTCGCCAGCTTTCGCTCGATGTAATCACCTATCACAAAGTCACTCACCTCTCCGGCTACGCTCATGAGCATATCGGCAGTAGAGAAGCGTGAAATGGGCCGTATTCCAGAGATACCCAGGCTCGTTGCATCCCAAAAGGCCTCTGTACCGATCCCATTGGCGGCTACCACGCCAAGCCCAGTGATTATGGCACGTCGCCCTGTCATAGTTCTGTCATCCTGTTTTTGAAAAACTTTACAATTGTCTATCTAACCAATCGTGTCGTGCGAGAATCAGGGCACTATTCACACCACCAAAGCCGCTGGAATGAGTGAGTGCTACATTGACTATAGCTCGACGCGCTACATTGGGCACATAATCGAGATCGCAGCGCGGGTCAGGGTCTTCCTGATTGATAGTTGGTGGGATAATCTGATGCTCTAAGGTCAAGGCCGTCGCAATCGCTTCAATGGCACCCGCCGCACCTTGCGCGTGGCCAATCATCGACTTTATCGAGCTAATGGGAATGCGGTAGGCGTAATCGCCAAAGACGGCCTTATATGCCGCTGTTTCCGCCACCTCGTTGGGTGGCGTCGAGCTGCCGTGCGAATTGATGTAGTCGAGTTGCTCTTGCGCAATCCCCGCTTCGCGCAGTGCCTGCCTCAGCAATTGCGACAGCGGAACCCCATCTTCAGGTAGAGAGGTCATATGGTAGGAGTTACAATTAGAGGTGAAGGCGAGCACTTCAGCATAGATGTGCGCGCCGCGTGCCAGAGCCAGTTCTCGCTCCTCTAGAACCAGCACGCCTGCTCCCTCCGCCATGACAAAGCCATCGCGCGCTCCATCGTATGGACGCGATGCCCGCTCTGGTTCGTCATTGCGCGTGCTCAACGCGCCGATGCAAGCAAATACACTTATGCCCACATTGGTAATGGCAGAATCAGACCCACCTGCCAGCACGCGGTCGGCGTATCCCTCTTGAATGCTCCAAAATGCCTCCCCTATCGCGTCGGCTCCCGCCGAACACGCTGTTGTCAAAGCAATACAAGGCCCATGCAGCTGGTGGCGATGAGCAATGGCAGCAGCAGAGGCGTGGGTCATAAGTGGTGTTGGAACAACAGAGACATTCTTTGTGAGGCGTGGGGGACGTGTTCCATGCTTCGTGTACTGTGCCCAGACTCTTTCTGCCCCTTCGACCGAGGCCATTGCCGAACCCATAGCGACGCCACTATGGTCGCGCTCTTCCTTGCTGAGCACATCGAGTAGTCCTGCGTCCTCCATAGCAAGATCGGATGCAGCAACAGCATACTGAGCCGCCCGGTCCAGCGATGTACATTCATCTTCCGTCAAACCTTGTGCTTCAGGCCAGAAGCTGGTCACCTCCCCGGCAATCTGCACAGGCAGATGGCTGGCATCAAAGCGCGTGATGCGCCGGATACCAGAGCGACCAGAAATGCAGGCATTCCAGAAGTCCTCCTTCCCGATGCCATTCGGCGCTACAACTCCTAGCCCGGTAATGACTATTCGACGCTGCATGCTCTACTCCTCTATAAGATTCTTGGGTAAGTTCTTTCGTGGGGACCTGATTGATCATGCCTTTCCGATTGCCTGACAATTGCTTTATTATAATATATGCTGTGACGTTACAAGCACCTCCACAGGGTATCCCTATAGCAGGTTCC
>VBHV01000094.1:0-5301 GCA_005881995.1 Chloroflexota bacterium
CAACAAACATATCCATGGACATATTATAAAGCATATACTTAATCAAGTCAACGCTTTACAATATGGTTTGCCAGGACTATCTAAAACTCGCGCGCCTATGGGGCTCACAAAAAGTGGAGTCGTTGTGGGAGAAGGATGACTTTACGTGACCCTGGTGTCAATCACGCAATGAATGGGGTAGGAACAAGGTAGGTGAATAAGGAAGAGATAAATGAAAGCTCAATTTTTGAGCATGCCGCTATAGGATATACGGGTGGAGAAGTAAGCTAATTTACACGAGGGAGGCCAAGATGCTGTTCTATGCGGTTGACTCGTTTTGTTAAGTTCATGTCTTCCCTATTCGTGCTTGTGATTAGGAAGATATGGATCACTTGCGCTGCCAACGTATAGTATTCAATGTGAAGGATAAGCCTGAACCTGGGTCTGAAATGCTCAGATTTTCTTGCGACACTAAAGGAGGAGTTTTTTCAAATGGGTCCTCGATTTAGCGCGCGTAACCAGCTAACCGCAAAAGTGAAGTCAGTCAAGCTCGGTGCAGTGATGGCCGAAGTAGTCATTGAGCTTGCAGATGGGCAGCAGATCGTCTCTGCTATTACTCGGACCTCTGCCGAGAGCTTGAACCTGCAGGCGGGTGATGACGTGGTGGCTATTATCAAATCGACCGAGGTGATGATCGGCAAAAACGAGTAGCTGCAGCTAGCCATTTAAGAGGCTTGACAGGATTTACTTAGTAGGCGGAGCGCCCAGGGCAGGGAAGAGTATCCTGGGTCAACGGCTCTGCACCACCTTGAAAGTTGGGTGGGTCTCAACGGACCTTCTGATGGAACTCTTGAGAGTTGCGAACGCTGCCGGTCGCAAAGTGGAGTGGAACGCAGCTCCCGAGGCCATCACAGCGGCTGCAGAATGGTTCTTCCCGTATCTGGAGCGGTTTATTTGGGGCGTCAACTCGCTCGCAGACCATTACGTGATCGAAGGCGTCGACTTTCTTCCAGCGCAGGTGGCACAGCTCTCGGCTCAGTATCCGATACGCGCGGTGTTTCTGGGATGCTCTCGCATGACGCTGGAGGGTCTCAATCAATTCCCAGGACGTTCGCAGGTGTATGGTAGTCTGCCCGAGGCACAACGCCGTCAGATTGTTCAGGACGTACCGCGCTGGAGCGCGTTCATTCGCCAGGAAGCCGAACGTTTCGGTTATACGTATGTCGATATGGTCAGCGATTTTTCCCAACGCCTGGCTGAAGCTGAGATGGTGCTGACAACCAGTGTATAAGCGATGTTTGGCGGCCCGGCTGATTGACTTCTAGGGCGACCCTCGCGGTCGCCCAATAAGCATCAACCTAAGAAAAGGAAAGGGCGGAAACCCAGACTCCTGAAGTGATAGACTAGAGGTAGTGAACCAAGGTCTAGCAACGACAGGAGGAAGATCATGAGTAGTATATCACAGGTAGCCCAAGCGATGCAGCGCGTCTTGACGACGCAGGCCAAGCACATCGAGCGGCAGACGGGCTTTGTGCAACGCAGCAGCGTGCAATTGGATGGGCCGACGTTTGCACAGATGACGGTCTTTGGTTGGATGGATAATCCGCAGGCGAGCTATCCGCAGTTACGGCATGTAGCAGCGAGCCTGGACGTGTCGGTGAGCACGCAGGCGGTGGAGCAACGCTTCGGAGAGGAGTCAGCCGCATTGCTGCGGGAACTGTTGCAGGAGGCGGTGGGGGAAGTGTTGTGCAGCCAGGCGAACGTGCCAGAGTTGCTCGCTCGCTTCAACGGAGTGTATGTGCAAGATGGCACCATCATCAGCCTGCCGCCCGAACTCAAGGGGGAGTGGCGCGGCTGTGGCGGCAGCACGCCGCAAGCAGGGCAGAGCAGCATGCGGGTACACAAGGGCCGTGGCTGCAAGCGGGACGGGCCGCCGAGCGCAGTGGAGAGGCGCACGAGACGCCCTTGCCGACGGGCTGCCTCTACGATGTGGATGGTGGCTATTTCACGCTGGCAGAGATGCGGGCGCACGGCCAGGCGGGATGCTACTGGCTGACGGCCGCCAAAGCCGGCACGCTGCTCATCGATGAGCGGGGCCAGTGCTGGGATCTGGTGTCGTTCCTGCAGGCACAGAGCGGCGATGAGGTGGATGTGCAGCTGTATTTGGGCAAGCGCGAACGGCTGCCGGTGCGGCTGATCGCCCGGCGGGTCAGTGCCGAACAGGCCAAGGGGCGACGGGCCAGCGCCACGCGCTCACGGGAGGGCAAGCCTAAGGGGGTGCAGCGACCCAATGAGCGCAAGCGCCTGGCCGGGGACAAACGCCAGCGACAACGCAAGCAGCGCAAGACCGGCCAGGCGCGCCTGCAGCTCTTAGACTGGACCATCCTGCTGACCAATGTGCCGGCCTCGCTGCTCAGCGTGGATGAGGCCTTGGTGCTGGCGCGCTGCCGCTGGCAGATTGAACTGTGTTGGAAAGCCTGGAAGCAGTTGGGCAAGCTGGATACCTGGCGCAGTGCCAAGCCCTACCGCATCTTGACGGAAATCTACGCCAAGCTGCTGGGCTGTGTCATCACGCATTGGGTCACGCTGCTGGAGTGTTGGCAGGCGCCCAATCGCAGTCTGGTCAAAGCGCGGCAAGTCGTGCAATGGATGGCTCCAGTACTCGCCTTAGGCGTGGCCGGAGTCGTGCCCTTGGAAACCATGGTGCAACGCACCTCGCACTCCATGGCCTCGGGTTGCACCGTCAATGCCCGTCGCAAGCACCCTGCCGCCTATCAACTGGTCAACAATCCGAAGCTCATCCGCGGCTTAGGTTGATGCGTATTGGGCGACCCTCGCGGTCGCCCTGGTAATCATTAGTATAACGCGGTCTATCTCACATTTTTCACCCTGGCATGTTACGCGCTTAGTCTCGCCAGCCGGTCTGCTTCTTCTGCCGCCGCGACATCAGCCTTCATCCAACGAGCGCCAAAGATGCCAACCAGCCCGGCAAGTACCAGCGCTGGAGTACAGGTAATTAATAGCGCCTGGCTCAGATATTGGCCGGTAAGCTTTGCATTAAAATGAACCACAGGATTCGGGTCAAAGTGTGTTGAGAGTATACCTACAAGGGTAGGAGCAAATGCGTCGCCCAACAGGTGTGCGATCAGCAGCGAGATAGCTACCGACGAAGCCCGCAGCGCCGAAGGTACTACATCCTGGGTTGCTGCTGTACTGGGACCGGTGTAGATTGTAAGTAAGATTGTTGTTAGCACAAAGAAGACGCTGAAGGTGAGGAAACTATGGCTGGTGATGGCAAGCGCAAAAGAGGGTGCGCCCAACAAGAAACCGATGCCACAAACCAGCACGCGCGCGCCCTGGTGGTGGCGATTCAACCAGTCAGCCATATAGCCGCCGGTCACCGTACCGGCCAGGCCCGCCAGCACAATCACCGCTCCTGAGAAGAGGCCCGCATTTCCCGACGATAGTCCGTAAGTGTCCTTTTGCTGGAGATAGGTTGGCAGGAAAACGACATTGACTCCCAGCACGAAGTAGGCAAATATCTGCATGACGATCAATACCACCAGGGTTTTGATGCGCAGTAACGTGCCAAGCTGCTCCAATATATTGGATGTCAATGGGACCGCGTGAACCGGCTCCTCTAGCTCAGCTACCTTGCCTGATGTATAAGGGTAGAGCGCGACTTCTTCTTCATCGGGGAACAGGCCTGGTATCCCGGTAAAGACAAATGCCAATCGCCAGCTGCCAGGAAATAGCCCGGCCAGTTCACCGCCAATCACGTAGCCAAAAAGAATGCCCACCAGTTGCCCGACGCTCCACCAGCTCATGATTCGCGAGCGCTTGCTACGACTGAAATAATCGCTCATGAGTGCGGTGCCAGCCGGAAAATATCCTGCCTCGCCAATACCCAGTATCATGCGCGAAAGAAACAGGGTAATGAAGTTCGTTGCCAGCGCAGTCAGAGCCGTCGCTATGCTCCAGATAGCTACGCAGATGGCCACCACATTCTTGCGTTTAGCCCGGTCAGCCCAGATACCTAACGGTACTGTTCCCAGCGTATAGACGACGAGAAAGGCCGATGCAATATAACCGATACCATCATTAGTAAAGCCCAGGTCCATGGCGACAGTAGCAGCCGCGCCAGTCAGGACATTGCGGTCAAGATAGTTCAGGAAACTAATGCCAAACATCACCCAGAACACATACATGGCGTACTTGCCGCTTTTTTGCCTGGGAACTTCCAGGTGTGGGTCGGCAGACGATGGAATATCACTCACGAACGCCTCCATAACGGGGATATAATTAGCAACGAGGCCAGAATCGATAAGCTTACTGTACCATAGATTGAGGTCAGTTGGAAGAGGGTAGATTGCTTGTTACAAAACACAAAAGTAGAACGTCTCTTCCAGTAGAACCTGTTTTTGTTAGCGCATCATTCATCGTGTGAAACAATACATTGGAAAAGCGCGTGTATCTAACGTATAAATTATAGGGACAGAGTTTTACAAAAAAATATGGCTCAATAGCAAAGGAGATTGATACCCATGCGACGTTCTATACCCGCATTCCTGGCAATGGTGGCCATCTTACTGTTTATGAGTGCCTGCGGATCGAACAGTTCTAGCAGTTTGAGCGCCGGGCAGGTTATCAGCAATACTTCGAGCGCGATGAAGCAGCTCAAGACGGTACATGTGAACATGACGGTGGCAGTAACGGCAGGCGTCAGTGGATTGCCTACTACCACCACAGGTTCCTCAACACCCAATAGCTACACCATCAATATCAATGGGAGCGGCGATGAGGTACTTCCAGACCAGGCCTCGCTCAAAGTCTCGTTGGGTGGTCTCGGCAGCAATTACAGCTTCGCGGAAATTACGAAAGGCCAGCAGGTCTATATCCAGAATAAGCAGGGACAGTGGTACGTCATCGATAAAAGTAAGCTCTCGAGCAACAGCTCAACCAGCGTCCTATCAAGCGCGAGCGTACCAGACTTCAATAAACTGCTCGACCTGGCGCAGAAAAACGCCAAATTGACCGACCACGGTGATGAGACCCTCAATGGTGCGAGCCTGCGTCATATCAGCGTTACGCTCGATAAAAACGGCATCAAGCAATTGCTTCAGAGTTACGGGCAGTTGCAAGGCATGACGGGTACAAGTCAGCAGACGTTTGATCAGTTCTTCAACAGTGCCAAAGATCTCAACGCCACCCTGGATTTCTGGATTGACGAATCCACTTCCTACCTCCATCGTTTCGAGATGAAGTTTAATCTGAACCTGGACTTAAGCCAGTTCATCACCCCAACACCCGGCTCAACGACAA
>VBHV01000094.1:5319-9774 GCA_005881995.1 Chloroflexota bacterium
ACGATCCCTCTGTCATTTTTAGCAGCGGAATATAAGCGCATCAATTTCGTAGGGACAAGGGGCGGCGTGGAGCGGATGCGGGGGCCTTGTGCTTGTCCTCCCTGGGTAGGCAAGTAAGCGCACAGGACAAGCACAAGGCCCCCGCCCATCCTCACTCCCGCCCCTTGTCTCTACGATATCCCAGCTTCGCCATCACCGCGTTACGCACCAAGGCCACCTCTTCCACGCGCAGCAACAACACACCTCCTATATAGATCATTCCTGCGATGCCCCCCACCACGATGATGGTCAAGAGCTGGCCCAGGATAGTATTCATTGAGAATAGGGCAACATGTCCAAGCAGCGCTTGCAGGCCCCAGGCAACGACTAGCATTCCCGCGGCAGCCAGTAAAATCTTGAGGAGCGTGGGCATAGTTTCGCGCACCCGGATGGTGCCGATAGCCATACGCAGCAGGACAAGCAGGATGATAGCGTGCAATGAATTTTGCACGGTATTGGCGAAAGCCAGAGCAGGCATACCGATGGTCGAATAAAAGGGCAGGGCGACCGCCAGGTATCCGGCAATACATACCACACCCACAGTGACAGGAGTCAAGGTGTTTTTGCGCGCGTAGAAGGCCGCGATCAAGAGTTGATCCATCGCCACAAAGGGCAATTGATAGGCATAGTTTTGCAAGGCAAGGGCCGTGCGCCCCGCCTCCTCCGGCGTGAAATTGTGGTGGCGGAAGAGCAGGAACACGATGGGCTCGCGCAGGGCGATCAGACCTACCGCGGCGGGAATCATCAGCAGCAGGCCAACGCGGAAGCCGAGCAACAGCGTTTGTTTGAAACGCCCGGTATCACCATTGCGGGCATGCTCTGAAAGCGTGGGCAGCACCGCGAAGGAAAGCGCGGCAGCTACCAGGCCCACCGGAAATTGTATCAGGGTTGTGGCTGAATTGAGGGCAAGTGTGTTTTGCGCTCCCGTTGAGCCACTGTCGTGCGTAAGCGACGCCAGGTGCTGATCGAGAAAAACCAGGCCCATCGTGACCAGAAAACTGAATGCCACTGGTCCATACAGTTTCACGATACGCCGCAGCGCCGGATGTTTCAGATCAAGCACGAACATGTAGTACAATCGTTTTTTGCGGATGCCCGGCAAAAGTAGCGCGATTTCACCGGCAGCGCCGAAAAGTACGCCTATGCCAAGCCCAAGATGCCCATTGTAGCGCGCTCCAAGCAATGCCCCGATCCCCGCGCCCCCTATGATGCCAACGTGATACGCTCCGGTAGCAAAGGCAGGCCAACCAAACTCTTTGAGCGCAAATAACGCCGCCAGCAAGACCGCAAAGGGCCCCAGCGCAAGCAGTGAGAAGAAGACAATCTGCGAATAGAGCAGCGTCAACCGTTTCTGATCGCCGCTAAAACCGCTTACCAGGAAGTCGACAAAATGTGGCGAAATAACCAGGTAGACTACCGCAAAGGCGAAGATAACTACTAAAAGAAGGTTTACTATCGTGAAAACAATGCGCCGCAGTTCATCGCGTTTTTCGGGCGCTGCATAATCATTGAACGTGGGGATCAACGCGCCACTGACGGAACCATTGACCAGAAAATCGTTGAATGTGCGCGCTGGCAAGAGCGCGGCGTTAAATGGCCCTCCGATATTGGAGCCAATGGCCGTGATCACAATCTGGCGCACCATACCCAACACACTGCTGCCAAGATTGCCCAGCATCACCAGCGAAGCCGACTTCGCGATTTCTCGCCGCTCACTTGGAACAGCCTTTTCCGCCACTTCTTCAACAGGTAAAGCCAGCTCGTTTTGCTCAATCATGCCGCCAGAAACACGAGGAATTGATTCAACGTCAGAAGTTGATTTTATGGATTCGGACTGATTTTCAATAGATTCTTTCGGCATTATCGATATGCTTTCCGTAATTAATAAAGAGCACCCTCCACTACTACAACGAACGAATAGGGGAAACCCGCACGTTTCCCACGCTTTTATGGATGTTCAGGTAATCTCTTAATCGCCTCTATCAACTCCGAAGTAGAATGATGCGGCACGTAGGGGATTAAACGCACGATACCGCCGTATGCCTGCACCACCTTTGCTTCGGGCAGCCGGTCGGCATCCACTTTATTCAAGGAACTATCCGCGCTGGCATAGTCGCCTCCCTTGACGTAGATGGCGGGTCGCAGGAGTTCGACCAGGGGGCCAGCCGTCGGTTCTCCAAAGATGGTGACATAATCAACGCAGGTGAGAGTGGCGAGGATTTCGGCACGTTCAACCTCGGGCACCAGTGGACGACCTGGCCCTTTCAATGAGCGTGTGCTCTCATCACTGTTCAGTCCAATGATCAGAAAGTCTCCCAGCGCACGCGCTTCCTGCAAATAGCGCACGTGCCCCAGGTGCAGCAGATCGAAGCAGCCGTTGGTGAAGACGCCGCGTTCGCCTGCCTGCTGCCTATGAGACACGTCTGCGGCAAGTTCGTCGCGACGAAGGATTTTCTGGCGCGCATCGAAAAGCCTGTTACTCATGTAAGGCACTCATCAATTCTTGTGGGGTGTTGCTGGCGCAACCCAGGCGGCGCACAACCAGCGCTGCTGCCGCATTCGCCAGGTATGCCGCCTCGGCGAAATTCGCGCCCGTCGTCAATGCCAGGGTAAAGGTCGCCGCTACGGTATCGCCTGCTCCGTTGGTATCGACAATTTCGCTGGCATGATCCAGGCGATGCACTGGAAGATGCACAGGCGCTTTCCCCTCCTCAAACAGGCTCATCCCCTCCGCGCCGCGTGTAATCAAAATACTTTGCGCGTGGCTTCCATGCAGCAAACGCTCTCCCGCCTCATCCAGTTCCGCCAGCGTGTTGATGCTCATGCCCAGGGTAAGTTCCGCCTCAGGCTGATTCGGAGTAATCGCCGTGACGCCTTGAAACCGGAAGAGCGAACCATGCGAATCCGCTACGATCACCTTATGCAGTTCCCTCGCTGCGGGAAGGCAGCTTTCGAGAATTTGCGGGCTGATGACGCCATTTTCATAATCGGACAGCACAACCGCGTCCATTGCCGGCAGCATGTTGTTGATGTAGTCGAGAATATAGCTCTTGCTCGCATCGGCAAGGTCAGAGGTGTCCACCCGGTCAACGCGCACGATATGCTGCTGCACGATCTGCGGACTGCCCGCCATGATGCGTGTCTTGGTGGATGTCGGACGCTGCGCATCGGTTACCAGCCCCTCCTGGTGCATTTGGAGATCACTGATGGCCTTGCGCAGGCGCTGACCGGGAAGATCATCGCCGACTACCCCCGCCAGAAATACTTCCGCTCCCAATGTGCAGGCGTTGACCGCCACATTGGTCGCTCCTCCTGGAACTGTGCGCTCCTCGTTGAGTTCCAGGATTAACACAGGGGCTTCGCGCGAAATGCTTTTAGGCCTGCCGATCATGTATTCGTCGGCAACCATATCTCCTATCACTAAGACCCGCTTCCCCGCGAATCTCTCAATAATAGTATGTAGTCGTTTTACGGCTATAGGAAAATCAATGGCCATTGCTTCTCTCGTTCTTCCGTCTCCTGAAGAGAACACCGATCATAAATCGTGGGATCGCCAGCATGCGTTTCCATCGCCAGGGCTCGCGGTACAGCCGGTAGAGCCATTCAAGTCCCAGGCGCTGCATAACGCGCGGCGCGCGGCGTTGGCGCCCTGAAAGAAAATCATACGCGCCACCAACGCCTATCGCCACCGCGACAGGTAGGCGCGCCAGGTTGCGATAAATCCAGAGTTCCTGCGCGGGCGCCCCATAGGCAACACACAATACATCGGCGTTGGAGGCGCGAATACGTTCGATAATGGCGTCTTCTTCATCCTGGGCGGGTGTTCCTGCATAAGTGCCTGCGATTGCCAGGCCGGGCGCAATTTTTTGCAAATACGCGGCGGCTTTTTCGGCCACACCTGGCGCGGCCCCCAGTAAGTAGAGTCGATAGCCTGACGAGGCGCAGCGTTGTGCGAGGGCCACCAGGGTATCCGTTCCTGTAACACGTTCCGGCGCTGGCTCCTTGCCAAGATGCGTCGCCCACACAATGCCGATGCCATCTGCCACGACGAGCGCGGCGCTATTGATCGCATGGCGAAAGGCGCTATCTTGCTGGGCCATCATCACGAATTCGGTGTTGACGGTGATAACCTGCTGGCATGGCAGGCCATTACCGCTGGTGCGGCGCGAGTGGATCAATTGCTCGATTACATCGAGCGCCTGTCCCTGTGTGATTTGATCGACCCGCACACCCAGGACGTAGGTTGATGCAGGCGTATGGTGTTCATCTTCTTGCGGCATACTTTTTAACTGTAATGACATAGGTTTACGATTTGATAACCTGACGTTTATCTTTTAGTGAATGACACCCTGGCAAATGCAGGGTGATCTTGCTCACACCTACTATCATGGCCATACTATAGCAGATTCGACGGTG
>VBHV01000728.1 GCA_005881995.1 Chloroflexota bacterium
AGCGACCATACTCTCTGTTCCCACGAGCGTACAATTGCCATCAATGGGGCGTGCCCACATGCGCTGGATCTTATCAATATAGGTCATATGTTTGGAAGAACGCTCCATGGGCCAGCGAAAGACGCAGACCCGTCCAGGCCGGGGAACTAATCCGAGATCGATGTGCAAAGGGGCAAACAGTTGATTGGCCCAGGCTCCGGCGATAATGACAACCACTGGCGCCAGAATGGTTCCTTTGGTGGTCTCGACTCCCTTGACGCGATCCCCAGAAATCAACACACCTGTCACCTCTGTTTCAAACTGAAAGGTAACGCCCAGGTCCGCGCTGGCACGAGCTAGGGAGTAGATCGTTGCGTTAGGATCAGCATAGCCCGACTCCGGTTCATAAGCCACCCGTGTAACATCACCTGTCCAGAGGGATGGATCTAGCTCCTGCGCATCTTGCGGGGAGATCGTCTGCGTATTGACGCCAACCCGGCGCATCATGGAAAGGTTCGCTTCCAGGTGTGTCGGATACTCAGGTGGGGTAAAGACGAGCAGGCCAAGCGGCTGAAAACCGCAATCCCCACCCACCATGTCCTTCCAGTGCTGAAAATACTTCAGGCTCTCGAAGGCCAGGCGTACTTCAGGTTCATTGGTGTAATGCATCCTGACCAGCGCACCACTCTTGCCAGTGGCGCCGGATCCAAGATACTGGCGCTCGACGACCACCACCCGCTTCACACCGGCCCTGGCCAGGTGAAAAGCGGTACTGGTACCATTCGCGCCAGCCCCAATCACGACAACATCTGCTGTTTCCATTCCTTTTGATTTCCGCTTTATACTATGCGATAAAGAGCCATAGCTTGTTGTACCATTTTGGTAGAGTAGCGCGCAACTCTTTGCTCTGCGAGACGCCAGGTTGGGGAGATGGTGATGTCCTCCCGGCAAAGGTTGCCACCAGAGAAAAAAGGGAGTGGGAGTTCGATGCCAAACTCCATGGTCAGTGTATATCTTTAGAGCAACGAACAGGAGATCGACCTATGTCATTGTCTTTTAGTTTCCTTTCACATCTTGAATGTCCTCGGTGTCATGCTCTTTCCAGTGCAGACACCCCTGCCCATCTCTGCGCCTGCGGGTCTCCTCTGCTTGCGCGTTATGATCTTGATGCTGTCCAGGCACATCTCAGCAAAGAGATGGTGCGCTCGCGCGAACCCTCCTTATGGCGTTACCACGAGTTGTTGCCAGTACGCTCTGCTGGCCATGTGGTCACGCTCGGCGAGGGTATGACTCCCCTGCTGGCTCTTCAACGTGTAGGGCTTGAACTTGGGATAAAGCATCTTTTTGTGAAAGACGAAAGTGTGCTTCCTACAGGAAGCTTTAAGGCCCGTGGAGCCGCTGTTGGCGTTTCACGGGCGAAAGAACTGGGTGCAACGGTGCTTGCCATGCCCACCAATGGTAATGCCGGTGGAGCGTGGTCTGCCTACACGGCGCGTGCTGGCATTGACGCGGTGATTATCATGCCGGAAGCCGCTCCGTCTATCACCCGTAAGGAGTGTGCTATCAGTGGAGCAAAACTGTTTCTGGTGCATGGGCTGATTAGCGATGCTGGTGCTATTGTGAGCCGGGCCATCAAGGTGTATCACTGGTACGATGCTTCGACCCTCAAAGAACCCTACCGCATCGAAGGCAAAAAGACCATGGGCTATGAGATTGCCGAACAATTTCAATGGGATGTGCCGGATGTAATCTTGTGTCCAACTGGTGGCGGTGTCGGCATCGTCGGTATGTACAAAGCGTTCCGCGAATTGCAGCGCATTGGCTGGATTGGTGAACGCCTCCCGCGCCTTGTTGCAGTTCAAGCGAGTGGATGTGATCCAATTGTCCAGGCATGGCAGGAAGGCAAGTTCAAATCACAGTTTAAGCAAGCTTCCAATACCATTG
>VBHV01000095.1 GCA_005881995.1 Chloroflexota bacterium
GACCGGCTCAAGGCGGCGGCGCGCGGCACAGCACCTGCTCCTAGCTGCCCGGTGACGCGCACCAGGCGTTTGACCTGCCCCTCGTATGCGCCATCGTCTACGATAGCACGCAGCCGATTGAACAACAGGTCAGGCACAACCTCCATATCCAGGAGAATGATCAGATCATCGATCTCCTGCACCATGAGCAGCGCGAACAGGGACTGATAGATTTCGTGTGCATCCTCCTCGGCATAGCGAGTGAAGAGACGCGCCAACGCGATACGCTGCTCGTCACTTCGCAAAACCTCAACCAGCATCGACTCAAGCTCAGGCGGCAAAACAACCTGGGGGAGATCGGCGATATGTGGAGGGACGCTGGCGACGCCCAGGCAGAGCAGGCTTAACCCCAGCACATCCAGAGCGGAGCCAGGGTGTGCACCACCATATTCGACGAAACGCCCGGCGTAAACGACCAGCTCATCTAACAGGCCAGCCCACAACGCCAGTGGCAGACTCCAGCGCGAAAATGCATCGGTTGTGTCCTGGCGTTTCATGACCTGTGCCAGCAGCCCCGCGAAGCGTGTCTTCTGCAAAGGTGTATCATAGGAAGCCTGCAACGCCATAAAATATTCCGCGACCATATAGGCGGAGATCAATTCATGGCGGAAACTCAAAATACCATGTGGGCTGATTTCTATCAACGATGCGTTTTGCGCAAAGCGCAGTACGCGGGCTACTTCCTCCCGGCTATAGGTTTCATGCTGGCTGTCGGATAGAAACATTTCGTCGGCATGCTCGCCCAGCCATGTCTGCACGGCGGCGGCGTGGTCTTCCATGGTGGGCAGCCCTATACGCAGCAGGTGCGCCGCTTCATGCAATTGAATAGCATACGGCGTGTTGGACCAGCGGGCAGCGCAGGCAATCTCGCCCAGCAAGAGCAGGATATCTTTTTCTGTGGGCGCGTGTTCGCTCCACGTCGGCTGTTTGCGAGTCTGCTGAATGAGATGGCTAACATAGGCTCGCAGCAGGCGTCCGCGCGTATCGAGCCGCTTGCCGCGTTCCAGACCGAGACCATCGATGACGTTCAACAGTGCAAGCAAGAGCAAGGGGTTGGTGCAGATGGTGCTCAGACGTGTACGGGTTATCATATCCATGATCTGTCCTGCCGTATGTCCTGGATTCCTCTTTTTTCTCTCCGAGTTCTCCCCTTCTATATAATGCTCCACCATGCCGCGCACCTGTTCCTGTCCGAGTGGGCGGATCAGCGCACGCGCCACCAGGTTTTCTTCGACCGCCAGTGCCAATTGGGGCTGCCGCACGAAATCGACTTCCCGGCATGTCAACAGCACGCGATTGCGATGCTGGCTCATCAGATCGATCAGTTCATCTATGACCGTGGGCTGGTAGGCTTCATCGACCTCGTGAACCCCATCACAGAGCAACAGCAGGCGCCCCTGCTCTGCCAGTTTGTGCAGGTAAGGCCGCAGGTGATGCATACCAGGGAGATCACTGGTAACAAGGTAATCGAGCAAGCTTGCCGCGTCCCGTTGGAGCGATGTGTCCTGTGAGGAGACGTGCGTTTTGAGAAAGAGGTTATAGTTGCGCAACGGCACGAAGATAGGTATCCTCTCGCGTCCAAAAATCATTGCCCGGCGCTGTTGCAGCGTCATAAACTGGTAGAGATACAGGGCCGTCGTTTTACCAGCGCCAGGCGCGCCGAGCAAGACCAGGTGCGCCTGCGGGTCCACCAGGAATAGCCCCCCATTGCGCACCATTTCCAGTAGTGGAATCTCCTGTATGTGCGGGGGTACGGTAGGATCAGGCGCCTGCTGAGAGTATGTTACCATCACTTCATATAGAGAGGGCCAGTTGGGAAGTGGTGTATACACGGTACGATAATGCTCCGTCGCTCTCCGTGCATCCCTGCTAAAACGGTAAAGCGCGAGCGGCCTGACCGCGGCCCATACCACCAGCACGGCTGTAATCACCTGTATCACCAGTACAAGCCACCAGAGAGGATTTTGCGCAATCGCGGCCAGAAATGCGGGCAGCGTATGAGATGTACTGCCGACTAAATGGAATGGATTGAGAATCCAGACTATGCCTTCAATACAGGTCAGCGCTAAAGCAATGGCCAGGCCAACCAGGATGCTGCGAGGCAGGCGAGACGATAGACCACGCTGTTGCGAGGAATATGAGGGATGAAAGGCCGCAGATTGTCGTGTGTCTGGAGGAGTTGGATGCAGATCTTTTGCCATGCCCTGGTACCATTCCTTCAAGTTTTGCATTCTAAGGTAGCATCAGTATATCGCAGATGCATAGCTCTAACAAGCAGGAATATATGCATTACCAGCACAAATAACCCCATCAGTCCCAATTTTGTGAAATGGTGCATTTCTTTTTCCTGTTTCCTGCGTTACTATAATGAGGGGGATAATGGTTTTGTGCCAACTCACTCTCCAGGAACGTCATATAAACGAGTATATATTCTTTTGCTTATTTTTTAGGTTCAAGTGACAACAAAGATCTCTTTAATTGATGAAAAGAGGTATTGGATGGAATTGAATACGCCCGAATACTCTGGAGAACAGAAGAGTAGGGATATCGCGGGGAAAGATACTTTACCAATACCTGCCACTCGTAGATTTGCCTCGACCGGCATGTTAGAAGCCAAAACCGGAAATACCGAGGAAGGCGCGATTGATACGCTGGATACAGCACGTATCAGCGCGATTGAGCATAGTAGTGATGCTATCGAGGCTCAAGATACCCTTAATGTCGCCGCCATTGAACGCAGTGATGCTATCGAGGCCAGGGACACCCTCAGTGTCGCCGCCATCGAAACATCCCACGCTGCCTGTACAGACCTCTCATCCTACAAAGACAGCTATTTCACGGGGGAAAGCACTACTCGGCATCACTTTTCTGTTGATCCTGGTCTTCAATGCCATCAACCTGGGCTACGCACAATTCATCGGTCCGCAGGGCTGGGCATTTGTGCTGTCCGGCCCGGCTAACACGGGCGACCCAAACCTGCTCAAAAGCATTCGAGATAAGCTTCGCCAACAGCTTACACCGGGCGCATTGACAACCGCTACAGCAAAACTTACACCTGAGCAGTACATTAATCTGATCGTGCAGAATATGTCGCTGGAGCAGAAACTGGGGCAGATGATGATTGTGCGGTTTCTCGGCCCCACCTATTCGAATGATATCAGCGCGATGGTGAGCCAGTACAACGTGGGGGCGGTCTTGCTCTTTAGCGCGAATAATAATATTCAAGATAAGGTGCAGCTCAAAGGCCTTATACAACAAATGCAAAGTAACAGCGCCATTCCCCTGGCGGTGTCCATCGATCAGGAAGGGGGATACGTTGATCGCCTGGTCAGCCTAGATGGGCCGCGACCCAGTGCCACCAGCATCGGTGCAACCAACGACCCGAACAAGGCCAGTTCAGAGGGTATACAGGACGCAAAAGACCTGGCTACTTATGGCTTCAATCTGAATCTCGCGCCTGTAGTGGATGTGAATACCGTGTATAATCCGCAGTTGTATGGACGCACCTTTGGCACGACTGCCGATATCGTGACGCGCATGGCAGAGGCATACCTGCAAGGCTTGCAGTTGAGTGGCAAGGTGTTTGGCACCCTCAAACATTTCCCAGGCCTGGGCGATGTTGCTACAGACCCTCATAACGGCGTGCCCGATGTTTATCGCTCCCTGAACGACCTGGAGCATATTGACTGGGCGCCGTATCGCACGCTTATCCAGCAAGGCAACGTTCACGCCGTGATGGTGACACATGATATTCTACACGCCGTTGACGGCTCAACTCCCTCGTCGCTCTCCTACAAAGTCGTCACCGGCATCCTGCGCAACCAGCTAGGATTCCAGGGGGTAATTTTGACCGATAGCCTGACAATGGAGGGGATCACCGCCTTTTATAGCGAATCTCAAGCGGCGGCCCTGGCGGTTGAAGCGGGCTGTGATCTGCTCATGGGAGCCTCTACCCCCAGGGATGTCGCAAGCATGATCGAGGGGATTAAGCTGGCAATGAACTCTGGAGCTATCAGCACGCAGCGTATCGATGACTCGGTGCGCCGTATCTTGATGATGAAATACGAACTTGGATTGCTGACTATTCCAACGAATTAAAAGAGTAAGTATATATATTTAAGAAGGATGTAGCCATGTTACGTTCAGGCATTCCGAACGCGGAACAAGAAAAACGCATATTTTACGTAGTCATAGGCATGATCGCGCTTGAGACAATACTGGTCACGCTTGCGTTGGTGCCAGCCCAGGAGTGGACGCGCCTGCTGCCAGGTTCCTCCTCGGCAGCGCAAGATGGGCCTTTTCCACCGGCCCTCGCGCCCATCATTCCGCTGCTGCTCTATGTCGTTCCTACCGTGATTGGCTTTTTGTGCCGCAGCTGGCAGCGTGCCTTACTCTACGCGACTATTCCGGCCTGGATCGGGCTGGGGCTTTTTGTGGTTGCCGCCGCCACCAAAGTTGGCGCATTCTACCTGGTGGCGCCCGCACAGGTAACGGCCAATATCAGTGTGCTGGAACTCTTCGCGGCGCTGGGCGGCATCGGCTGGCTGGCACGCCATCTCTTTAAGTTGCGCTAAGATACTATATTTTTACCTTGCAATGTAGAATACAATGAAGATAGAAACTCAGAAACCGCCGCTGCGCCCATTACGTCTGGTGCGCTTTGAGATCGAGCAGGCTGGCGCTTCGACACAAAAAGCCAATCACGGTAGGACATAGCGCTCGCTCGATGATAGATATCGTCGAGGGCGATCAAGCCGATCAGGACAAGCCAGCCAATTCAGCTGATATGCTGCATTTACCAGCCAGTACAACCGAGACCGCGATTCCGTTAGGAGAAGCAGGTGCGCAGCAATTGCTCAAGCGCACGCCCGCCAGTTACCTGCTGAACCAGGTCTATGGGCTGTGGATCTTCATCTCGCTCTTTATCCTGACGCTGATCATGACGCGCAAAGTCTCGGTAGACCAGTACGGCGTGTATGCTATCGCCGCGACCGCGTTCAATACCATTGCCTACATTGTTGCATTTGGATTGGAAGATGCAACCACCACGTTTGTACCGCGCGTTCTCGCTGAGCACGGATTGGCAGCCGCCGCTCTGCTGATTCGCCGCCTGCTCACGCTGCGTATCGTCACACTGCTGATCGGCCTGTGTATTATGCTCTTCGCGCTGCCTTACGTGGGAGGAATCTTCGCCGCCATCCCGCTTCCCACATTTGGAGGTATCGCTTCGAGCTTGCGCGACCCCGGACTGCTCAGGCATATCGTCCCCATCGCTTTCTGGGTACTGGGCAACGGCCTGGCTAGCCTGTTCACCGCCGTCTACGCTTCGGTCATGCGCATGCGTGTCGTCTTTATCGTGGGCAGCCTGGCCCAACTGCTCTTACTGGCGCTGAGTTTCATCACATTACAAATGGGCTGGGGCATCGACAGCGTTCTCTGGCTACAGGCAGTCTGCGCGCTACTCAACGCCGCCGCCTTTGCCATCTGGCAGGCGCCACTCATCTTCACACGCGGTGGAGAATATAAGCAACCCCTACGTCCAATCGTGCGGGTGGGCTTATCAGCGTGGCTCACCAACCTGGTATCGGGGGCGCTGCTGAAGCAGGTATCGATCATCCTGCTAACCTACTTCCTGGTCTCGAATGCGCAGATTGCCTTCTTTACACTCTCATTCCAACTGGCGCACGCGGCCAGCCTATTGCTCGTCTCAGGCTTCGGAGGCGTGGGCGGCTCGGCCCTGGCTGCTGCTTTTGTCGGCATGAACTTTTCACGCCTGGCGCGTTCCTGGCAGACGCTCATCAAAATTGAGACGCTGCTGGCCGCGCCCGTGCTGGTCTTCTGCCTCTTCAATGCGCCCATCATCGCCGTCCTACTGTACGGCAACGACTACAGCGCTGTTGGGCCGCTGCTGGCAATCTTCCTCTTCTTCAACATCATCACGCGCATCCTCGGCACAACCATTCATCAATCGACGCTCTATGTTCTGCAAAAACCTCGCCTGGTTGTGCTGGCCCAGTTTGCAGGACTGACTTCGCTCATCCTGATCGGCATCCTACTTATCCCGCATTGGGGACCCAAATCCTGATGGGCAGCCTGATGCTCCTCTTCCTCTGGCGCGACCTACCCCAGAAGTATCCCCTGGGGTTCACTATTAGGTTACTGGTGGCTGTGACGATAGCAGCGCTGCCTGGGATTGTGTGGCATCCATCGGGCCGTGTGATGCTGGTTGTAGCGGGAACTGCATTTTTGGTGCTGGCGGTTGGGCTGCTGGTGGTGATGAAGCCTTTGAGTGGGAAGGATATAGAGATGATTGCGGAGGTGAGACCGGGGGGAGTGAGGTATTTGAAGTGGTTTGGGAGAGGAAAATAGTGATGTTTATAGCTTTTCCCATGTGGCTCGGTCAATTTTAGCTTGCTTCAACAACCTGACCAGTAAACTCTCTCCGATATCTCCTTGATGAGGATTTGGTACAAACACAGTAATGTTCTCTTTGATTTTCACCATGTATTGATGATTACCACCGGAGTATGGGCCTTCAAATCCCAAACGTCTCATGTAGTAAATCAAGTCTTTGCGCTTAATAGGACCTACATGAGGCATCAGGCCACTTCTCCAATAGTTAATTTAATCCCATCGACAGAGGGTAATGGCATATGTAGAGAGACCCGTAACAAAATCCAGCCTTCCAGAACTTCTTCCAATTCATCACGACATGCTTCGAGGGTATCCGCATTAGCAAAGACACCATTAAAACCGGGAATCTCACCGTAGAAAGAGCCATCATCAGGCAAAATCTCGTATCTGGCTTTCCTCATAGAGGCTCGGATATAATCTTTCAGCATAGTATTAGCCCTACTCCTTTCATTCAGGATAGTGGTACAGCCGACCTATGGCAGATGCTCTATAAACCATATTTCTCGTCCTCATTATAACTTATATTGGAGACAGATAACAGGCCCTGAGGTGAATAAAGTCATTTCACGCTGCGGCCTTGTTGCCAGGAATGCCGCCAAGGTGGTGAGAACAAACAGGACTGCCACACCTATCGTAAACTGCTTCGTAGTAATGGATGCGAGGCGTTTGAATGGTCCTGGAAAGCGTTCCTGATTCTCGCACGCAAAACGCTCCACTGTGAAGATTTCCTCAAGATCGTGGATGAGAAATGCCAGGGGGAAAGCCCATATCACCAGATTTACGGTTATCTGATTGTCGAGTGTTGTAAGTAAAAGCGGCATAGCACCCTTTCTTCAAAGCGGTATTACTGAAATTTGCAAAAGATTCACAGAGCCTTGCATCACTTCTGTTGAGAGAAGAGCTTAATCTATTCTAATCCCTCACGCAAAGCTCGATCTACGATTTGTTGCGCTTGCGGCTCGACGGTTGCTAATAAAGCCGTGAACTGTTCATCACCGAGTTCTTCTCGCAGCCTTCCTATGTACCGCTGAGATACCTCATATCGCGGATTGGGTATATCCCTCTCTCAAAAAAGAAGACGAAAGTATAATGTTGTGTTAGTTACATTTATAGCTATTGTTGCCATTGTACTTGCTTCTTGTGGTTCGCCAGCAGCGGGACGAACAAATCAAGCGTCTCCAGTCCCGACAATAACGGTTGTGCCATCCAACACACCGACAACCGCGCCTGCGTTGACACCTACCTCCACGCCGAAGCCTACAACTTCACCACAGGCTACGGTCACGCCAACCCAACCCGCTGCGCCGGCTATCCTTGACGTGCGGCCATCGTCGATGAGTATCGTTGGGCATCTTGACTGCAATAGGGCATCCAGCTATGTCTGCCTGGCAAGGGTGCTTTCCCGGGCGGATGCACAGAGTGATTTGCACTGGACGGCCTTTACGAATGTACCGGGGAACATCGGCTTCAGCCCAGCGAGTGGTGTGCTTGCTCCCGGTCAAAGCGTGTTGATAACGATCACTATCCCATTCAATGCCTGCACACCTGGTCTCTTCTTTTTCCGGGGACCGGTCAATACGCATACGATCACCTGGGCTTGCTGATCAAAGAGGTTGATGTTGGCTTGCGGATTGTTAATCCTGATTCGAAAGGATGTTACGTCTCTTCATTCAAAACCTGCTCCACAATATAGGAAGCGCGCGGCTCAACGTTTGCAAGCAGGGTTGTAAATACGTTCTCACCAACGGTTTTACGCAGGGTAGTAATGCCGCGTTCCGACTCAACATAGTAGGTACTTTGTATTTCACCCAGCATATCTCTAGCTAACAATAACGCGGCAAGCGCGGCTTCGTAGCGTTGTTGGTCCAGATAGAGCTTGCCCAGATTGCGCAGTGTCTTACCTTCGCCCTCGTGATCCTCTACTTCCCTGGCAGTACTCAAGGCCTGCTTATAGTACTTCAGGGCAGGCTGCTTCTGTCCAAGTATTTCATAGACCGCCCCGAGATTCTTGAGTGTGCGGCCCTCACCTTTGCGGTCAATGACGCGGCGAATCTGCAAGGCCTGCTCAAGGTGGTGCAGGGCCTGCTCGTATTGGCCCAATTTTTTGTAAGCCTTGCCCAGATTATTGAGTGACCAGGCCTCTCCCTGGCGATCTCCTTCTTCTCGGAAAATATGCAGGGCCTGCTCGTAATATTCTTGCGCCTGCTCTCGCTGTCCGAGGTCTTCATAGACGCGGCCCAGATTGTTGAGCGCGGCGGCCTCCCCTAAATGATCGTTCACTTCTCTATAGATGTGCAGCGCTCGCTCGTAGTATTCCTGCGCCTGTTTATCCTGTCCCATTGTGATAAAGCACCAGCCCAGATTATTGAGCGCTGACCCCTGACCCTGCTGATCTCCCTGCTCCTGGCAGATGCGCAAGGCTTCTTCGTAATCCTCTCGCGCGTGCTCCCTGTTGCCCATGCTGGCAAAGACGCGACCGAGATCGTTGAGTACCCTGGCCTCGCCAATACGATTGCCCTGTTGCTGGTAAATGCGCAGCGACTGCTCAAGGTAGTTCCGCGCCTGTTCCATGTGCCCCAGAATCCTGTACACTATGCCCAGGTTATTGTAGATACGCGCCCTTTGCGCAGGGGTTGGCTGCCAGGCATCTATCAACAGGAGCTGATACAGTTCAAGCAGAATGGCATTGCCTCCCACACGTTTGAGTGTTGGAAAGATCCCTTCCCGCTCCATCAAGGTATAGGCTTCCTGCCACTGTTCAGCCTGGCAGAGCTGCCAGACGGCCTCAATCAGCGGTTCTACGTCGCTACTTTGTCGCCGCTTTTCTCGTGGAGGACAATACCTGGACGCATATTGCACGTAATGCTGTGCGGCCCGGTTATGCGCAGCTCGGAGAGACTGGCGATTGGCCTGCTCGTTCCCTTCCACAAAGTGGCTCCGCGCATAGCTGGCAACAAGCGCGTGCAACTGGTAACGGCCCTCGCCCCACGCCTGTAGCAGGTGCTGGTTTAGCAATGTATCAAGCGCTGCATGCGTCGATATCCCTGATGCCTCATTTTCGATATCGAGCAGTGCCTGTGCCGCGCTTAAGTGGACAGGCTTACGATAGACGGAAAAGGCTAACATCAGCTTGCGATGTTCATCATGAAGTTGTTGCGAATAAATGAAATCCAGCAGGTTACGAGCAACGTTTCCGGTCCAGACCTGTGCGTAGATCGGTTCCTGCAAGAAGGCGGATAGACTGAGGTGGCGTGTGCGCAGGAGTGATGCCAGCAGTGCCAGCGCAAAGGCATGCCCCTGGCTGTTTTCCACTACGGTGCGCAGTGCCTCCTCCATTCCCTCAACGTTCAGCTTCCGCAACAGATCAATTCCCTCTGCCAAGTCCAGGCCCTTGACGAAGTACTCTTGCATATAGGTGGGAGGATACTCATGGGTACCCTGCGGCCAGGTGCGGCTGGTCAGGAGAATCTTGCAAGCACACTGCTGGCTATTGATGGCGTCGAGCCACTCGCCAACCCCAGGACGATCCGATAGCGCATGGCCCGTTTGCAAATTCAGCAGGTTTTCAAACTGGTCGAGGATAACCAGGCGCGGCTGCTCGGTCGTGTTCAGGACATTGAAAAGCGCCATCGCCTGGTGCTGGAGGGACAGGTTCGCAAAATCCGGCAGCGGCTTCCCGAAGACTTCAAAGAGATTACCTGCCAGGTCGGCCAGGGTGACAGCAGAATCAATATTGAGCCAGATTGCCTCTGCCATGAACGGCCCATTTCCCGCTCGTCGCTGCTCTTCCGCGTAGCGATACAGAAGCGCGGCCAGCGTCGATTTGCCAACACCGCCAATGCCTGTCAGGACAAGGGCTGTTACATCCGCTTCAATCAGCCTTGCAAAGATTTCCCGTACAGCTTTCTCACGCTGCTGGATGGTACGTGGATCTGTAGGCGGGGGAACGCCCCTGATACCACGATAGACAGCCTTCTCAAGCGGCCCCGTTTGGGGCGGGTGCACATAATCGGGCGCGGGAACATGCACGATAATCTGTGGTAGTTGCCCAACCGATGGAGTTGCCGCCTGCGCCGCGAGCGATGGCTGGCCAGCTGGATGCACCGGAGCATTAGAAGAGACCGGAAAGAGCCATTGGAACAGCCCAATCACGACACTCAACACAGTAAAAATGACGATGGGAAGAATGGTATAGAGGGAGCCCTGCGTATCCACCAGCCAGAAAATCGTCCCGCCAGCGATGAGCAGCAGCGCGATACCGGCGATAATCCAGCGCGTCCTTAATTGTCGCTTGCGCTGCTGGTCGTGTCTTTGCGAGTCATCGAGCTGCTGTCCTTGCTGTTGTGTCTCCATAGGTACCCTATCCCCCAACGCTTTGTAAATAAACGGGCATTAAGGGGATTATAACACGCTTGTGGTTGGGTCGCTGTGAAGTAAGACACAAGGTTCTGTCAATAAACAGACTATCCTTACAGCTTACTGCGCCGGTATCACCTGCACCGCAGTACCATAACACAGCACCTCGGTGACGCCAGCGGAGATTTCGGTGGCATCGTAACGAACGCAGATCAGGGCGTTGGCACCTACCTGCTGTGCGTGCTGGATCATCAACTCGTAGGCATCATTACGCGCCTGCTCGCACAGATTGGTATAAATAGAGATGTTGCCGCCTACGATTTGCTGAAATGCCGCGCCGATATTGCCAACGACACTGCGCGAACGCACGATAATCCCGCGCACAACGCCAAAATGCCGGACAATACGAAAACCTACCAGTTCATTACCGGTCGTCACAAGACTATGATCCATGATGTTTTCCTCCTATGGGCTGAATATGCAACAATAGAAAGTAGCTGGCAGCGTATTCGAGACAAATGACACGCTGGCCTACTGCTGATTTTATCATTATACAGGTGGGCATACCATAGCCATTTCTGTAAAGGGTGAATTGTGGATTTTTGGGATGGAGGTTACATGACAGGGGCGAGCCCCAGCCATGCTACCAACGAAACTCCCTTTCTGCAAACGATCTCGTATGATATGATGAACAAGAACACGTTCTTTGCGCACAAACTCTGCACTATGTTGTTTTGTATCCTATGACGAAACCCAAAAGATCACTTCAACCGCTCGATCCACGATTGGTCATACACGCGTATGCCCAGGGCATCTTCCCTATGGCGGATGAATGGGGCAAGATCAGTTGGTATGCGCCCGACCCACGGGCTATCCTGGAGCATGCCAACCTGCATATCTCGCGCTCGTTACGCGCAACCTTACGCAAGGGTCTTTATGAAGTACGCATGGACACACACTTCGAGGCGGTGATGCGCGCCTGCGCTAATCGCGTCAACACCTGGATTAACGAAGAGTTTATTCAGGCCTATACTTTGCTGCATCGCGCGGGTTTTGCCCACAGCGTGGAGGCATGGAGGGACGGCATACTGGTTGGTGGCTTATACGGAGTAGCACTGGGCGGAGCGTTTATGGGTGAAAGTATGTTTTCGCACGCCGTCGACGCCTCCAAAGTCTGCCTTGTCACATTGGTTGAGCATCTGAAAGCCCGGGGATATGTCCTGCACGATACTCAGTTCACTACCCCGCACCTGCTGACGCTTGGCGTCACGGAGATTCCACGCAAAGCCTATGAACGACGGCTACGGGATGCGTTGCAATTGCCGTGTACATGGAATGACTCTTCTGCTAAGTATTGACAACTATCTCTAAACCCTGCTATTCTACTCTCGATGAATCTACGTCGGAGGGTCCAGGGCTATGGAAAAATGCCAGTTACGCAACTTCGTTTCAGCAACCGGGCCAATTTCATGCGGCATCAAGCGTACCTCCCTGCATCACAAAGCAACAATCAGGATGTAATTGAGGGGGAATGTGATGCAGAGAAAGATAGCCAGGCCAGACCTGCACGGCCTCACGCTTGTCGTTGGAACAACAGCATGGCTGGCCGGGATGCTGCTCGATGCCAGGGCGCTCCTTCCCTCGCTGGCGCTACTCATTGGATCAATTGCAGCGCTGTTGTGCATCCTCGCCTTGTGGCGCAACGGTCGAGGAAGGCTCATCGCACTGATTGCGTTCTGCCTCCTCTTCGGCGCGTGGCGTTATGCAACGGTTTCACCGATTG
>VBHV01000729.1:0-2211 GCA_005881995.1 Chloroflexota bacterium
GATATGAAAAAAGAGCATGAACTGGTGCTGGGTCACGACCTATCCACACTGCAGCAGCTTGAGGATAGCGGGCGGACCTTTTCCGACGATGGAAGAATCCAGCCGGTGGAACAGATTGTGACACAGCATGGCGCAACATATGTCCGTGAACGGCTGTGGGTCAATCCGCCACTCCCATATAGCGACCTCCCGCATGTTTTGACTATGGCAAAGCGCATCAAGGCAGCCGGTCTCAAATTCCTGCTGGACTTCCACTACTCAGACTTCTGGGCTGATCCGGGCAAGCAACCCACGCCGCAAAGCTGGCAGGATCAGGACCTCTCCACACTCGCTGGTACCGTGTACACCTACACACGGGATGTAATTGAACGCTTCGCCAGGCAAGGTACTCCCCCTGACATGGTACAGACCGGTAATGAGATTACCAACGGGATGTTGTGGCCGCTAGGAGCAATCAGTGGTAACGGCAGTGAGCGCTGGGTTGATAGTGCACATTGATCGCGGTGGTGATAACGCTGGCAGCCGGCGCTTTTATGATTCCATCCTGGAACAAGGAGTGGACTTCGATGTTATCGGCCTCTCCTATTATCCCTGGTGGCATGGACCGTTATCAGCTTTGCAGGCGAACCTCAGCGACCTGGCTCCACGGTATAACAAGGATATTGTGATAGTGGAAACGGCGTATCCCTGGAAATTCACCAACGGCGACAGCGAACGCAGCTTCGGTGGTTCGTACCCGGTGCTCTTACCTGGCTATCCACCCTCGCCTGAAGGCCAAATATCCTTCATACGCGAACTGCTTTCGCTCCTCGGCCAGCTTCCCGATCAGCTTGGTCGGGGTCTCGTATACTGGGAATCGGCCTGGATTCCAGGTGCGGGCTTGGAGCAGGACACAGGCGATACCTGGGGTGATATGGCCCTTTTTGATCATGAGGGTCGGGCGCTATCATCGATCAAGTGCTATGAGGATACAGCTTTCCTCGGGCATTGACCGCATCGCTCTACGCCATTTTTCATTATGTCGGAGTGGAGGGCTGGAAATGTACATATGGTTGAGCTTGTTATCGCACGATTTCGCCCCTCCGCATAGGCTGTGCTTGACCCGAATTGTTTCATTACTGTATACTATTGTATGTGGACCGTTCCATCTTGGTTGGCTAGACGAGACAGCAGATCGCAACGTGCGATATAGCGCACAGGAGGAGGAACCCGCCTTTAAAATGTCTCGCTTCTTAACAGCAAGCTAAAACTGGATAGGGATAGGCATACAAGACCCCGAACATGTGCCTCTGCGGGTAGGCTCCATTGTGGCACTCTGCAAACAATCCTTCAGTAATTAATGTCTTCGCATAGATGTGGGATAGCATCCGGCCCAGGCGAAAGCCGGATGAGGATTGAAACATACAAACAGGGGGAACTCACCCCGTATTTTCGATCATGGAGGATTTGATCATGTCATTTCAACGCATCCTCAAGTTACTCGTTCCGCTCACGCTTGTGAGCGCGATGCTCCTGGCCGCCTGCGGTGGAGGAGGCGGAAACGGAAGCGGAAGCGGAAGCGGTAGTGGAGCCATCGATTTCAGCGGCACCATCACCATCTGGCATGGCTGGCAAGGTAGTTATCTGGACGCAAAGAAGACTATCTTTCAGGCCTACATGCAGATGCACCCAAAGGTAACCATCAATCTCGTCCACCAGGATATGGTTGCTGACAAGGCCATCACCGCCGTGAAAAACGGTACTGGCCCCGACATCGTCGCCTGGGTAGATGATACCCTCGGAAAGCTGGTCCTGGGTCATGTCGTCGTCCCCGTGGATCAGTACATCAGCTCGAGCTTCGTCAACTCTACCTACAATCCGCCTGCAGCCGAGGGGGTCACCTTCAATGGGCACGTCTATGGGGTGCCCGAATCGGTAGAGGCGGTGACTATCATGTACAACAAGAAGCTGGTGACGGCCGACCAACTGCCGAAGAATACCGATGATATGCTGACCTTCGAGCAGAACTACGCGAAGGCGCATGCTGGGCAGTACGGCATTGTCTGGCCCGCGACGACCACTTACGACGACGCAGGCTTCTTCTACGGCTATGGCGCCCAGTTCGTGACCCCTGATGGCCAGGCCCATCTGAACTCGCCACAGGCAATAGCGGCAGAGCAATACATTGCCCAATTCAGGCCATACCTGCCGAAGCAGCCCACCTATGATGCT
>VBHV01000729.1:2270-3593 GCA_005881995.1 Chloroflexota bacterium
AGCCGTTTGTGAGTGTGAAGTCGCTCTGGATCACGAAGAATGCCCAGAATCCTGCCCTGGCTGCGGACCTGCTGAAGTTCTACACCAACGCATCCAACCAGATCGCGATGTCCAAGGCCGATGGCGAGGTGCCGGCGAATCTGGCAGCCGACAACGATACCTCGGTGACCTCGAACCCGGCGATATCGGGCTTTGCTGATCAGGCGAAAGTGGGAGTGGCCCTGCCCAATACGCCCTTCATGTCGGGCGTGTGGACTCCGATGGACAATGCCCTGGCAGCTATCTGGTCCGGCAGCACAGCTGTTGATGTGGCGCTGAACGAGGCTCAGACGGCCGCTCAGAAGAACATCTCGCAGATCACCGGGTAGGCATCGGGTGCGCGGAAATTTTTGCAACGGAGTAAGCCTGACAGGGACAAGCCCTGTCACTACCAGGGACGGCTTCGTAGGGCCTCTTGAATGAACTTGCCGTGGGGTCCTTTCGTCCCTGGCAGTGATACCCCTGGTGGGTATCAAACTTCCTTAGGAGCGATAAATTGGTCCGTCAATAAAGAAAGGACTCTAACGAAATGCTACCTGTCTTTGATATCGCAGGAAAGAGAGGTGATCTATGCTGAAGGTGAGTCGCGGGACTACGGCTGCCTATCTCGCCCCCATGTTTATTACGATTGCGCTCGTCAGCGGTACTCCCATCGTTTACACCCTTTACCTCTCACTCACCAACCTATCGTTACAAACGGTGCTGTACGTGATTATTTGTGTTGCCCTGTTCCTGGTTGTGGGCATGCTCACCGCCCTTGCATTGAATAACCGCAAGATCAAGGGGCAGGCGTTCTGGCGCGTCGCACTACTCGTGCCCTGGGCAGCGCCTTCGGCCATCACCGCTCTGATCTGGAAGTTCCTTTTCAATTACGACTTCGGCCCGATTAATCAGATAGGGCGCGTGTTCTTTGGCCGCAATTTTGGTGTCCCCTGGGTAACCAGTCCCTGGTGGGCGTTTGCAGCAGTGGTGATGGTTAACGTCTGGCTGACCTACCCGTTCTTCACCGTCGTGATTCTGGGCGCGCTGCAAAGCGTGCCAGAGGAGTTACACGAGGCGGCCCGCGTGGATGGCGCGAATGCCTGGCGGCGCTTCTTCAGTGTCACGCTGCCCCTGGTGCGCCCGGCCATTACGCCTGCCGCGATCCTGAGTGCCATCACGACCTTCCAGATGTTCAACACTGTCTTCCTCATCACTAGTGGTGGCCCGACGCCTGATCCGTCCAGGCCCGGATTCACCGAGTTTGTGATGATCTACATGTACAACCGCGTTGTGGGAGCTAAT
>VBHV01000730.1 GCA_005881995.1 Chloroflexota bacterium
TCAATTCATTGGTCGCATTACAGGCGCCGATTTTGATATTCCCAAGCGTGGGCCAGTCGAGCGCTGCGCATAGGCGCAAGAGCGTGGACTTACCAGCACCCGATGGGCCAACAATCGAGACATGCGTGCCCTGCTCTACTTGTAAATTCACTCCACGCAACACTTCGACTGCACCTGCTCCCGTCATATAGCTAAAATGCACCTGCGAACAAACGATCATCTCCATGTTGCTACTCTTTTCAGTTCTCCCCAGGCAATACTCGTAGTCACAATGCCCACCAGCAGTACGCTAAACAACGGCCCGCCAATCACTACGCTTATCATTAACCATGCCGGTGGGAATGCCGATGTCAATGCCATCACGATCAAGGCCAGCAATGCACCCACCTCACCACTCAGGACAGCAGACCAACCTACGTCGCGCAGCACACGCAATAGCACCGACCTTCGTTCCCAACCTACCATCGCCAGCAAAGCAATCTCTTGCCGCCTCCCCCGCAACAGTAATGTTGTACATAAACCAACAGTGAGCAGCGCGGTCAGCAGCACTACACCGACGAGCAACATTTGAGGCCCTTCCAATGCGGCACGAACCTGGTTCCCCAGGATGGTGACAACTAATACCTGGTTCAAATGTGTTATCATCAGTAGCCCCATGGCTATAAGAAACGTTGTGGTGGCGACTGCGATTGCGCAGACGAGAGGCGCGGTAACTTTCATGTGAAATGCACCGGGGCTGGCGCGGAGGGGGCGAATGATGTGGTGAAAGGGATGGAGCCCAACCCTGACGCCCACAAGGGGCGTCACTACATTTCGGCTGACCCCTCCACCCATTCCCCGGCGAGCAAACGGCTGATGTGGGGATGGGCGGGGGGGGTTTCTCGCCTGCCCTGAGTCCTTTCTGGTCGCCATGCTCCTTGCTGTGGGCGTCCTCTTTCCATTTGCCCTACCCATCCCCATACCAACCAGGCCAATGCCATAGGTTATCACCCCCATACCCAACAATCCCCACATAAGCGCTGGCGGTAGACTTCCCGGCCATAACTTCGCCGATAGTATGATCCATCCAGAAGCGAGTACACTTCCTGGTAATGCCAGGACGAGCGCATCGCAGACCAGGATGAGTGTGAGCAAGGGGAACGGCCAACCCACCTGTCGCAGTAACAAGGCTTCATTTCGTCGCCCGATGCCGATCAGGATACCTGCCGCGCCGATGGCGAGCAGGCAAATGACCGCACAGAGGACAAGTAGTGTTTCTTGCAGGGTATCGACACCATGTACAATCTGCACGGCTACACCTACGACTCTCCACGACGTGGTTATGCTTGGGCTGGTCTTTCCAGCAGATAGCGTTACCATGCGCGGAGAAGAGCCATCCAGGATATCGACATGCAGACCTGTACGCGCCGTGATGGCTGCGGCAGTCGCCTGTAACAACACCAGGCTTTGTTGAGTGTATTGATCTACTCCACGCAGTTGAATGTACAGGCCGCTGTAACACTGCTCGCCGTTGACTGCACAGGCCTGCTGCAACGCAACGAAATGGATTGCGTCCGTCAACTGCGGTATGTATGCCGGTCCTGCAAGGGGTAGCACGTCCAGGTTCTGCGATGATTCCGAGTTCATATTCGAAACCATACTGCCATTATCCGGCAATGTCACATGTTCCTGGAGCAGTGAACGGTAGATATAGCCGCGTGTATCTTCTCCTAACGCATCGAGTGTAAGTTGTCCTGCCGCGATTTGTTGCTGGGTCGCGCCCGCCAGCATGCCGCACTCTTAACGCAGGCAGGAAGCATGGTAATGCCACCATTGAGCATGTCCACGTGTAGGTTGAGATGAACGGGTACAGCTGAGCCTTGAAACAATAGCTGTTTCAACGTGTTTTCTTGAGACGCTGCAACGCCAATAACCGCCTGTGTGGCCGGTACTGACATAGCATAGACGATAGAGGTTGCGCCAGTTGGCATGATGAGGTGTTGGACAACAGGGCTGTATATGGGAGCTTCGACTGTCAGGTGGGCAAGGTCGGTCACTTCTACGTAGTTTACAATACTGTTTTCAATCGAATCCGTTCCGGACCATTGCGCTGTGATACGAAACACTCCTTTCTGTTCTAATGTCACCGGTATCACCACATTGACACTTTGCCAGCCAACGTTGGCAAACGGCATGATCTGTATTACCTGCGGTAAAGCCAGGATATTATTCGCCTGGCTGATACTGATGCCTCCGTAATCTTCCAGCGCGCCTTGTGAGTTAACCCACCCGCCATCACGCTCTGGTTGACTGACGGTGTCTTGTGGGCGCACCAGCAGGTCATAGGTATTGCGCCAGCTATGCGCGATCTGCTGGTGGGTGAGCGTGCTGGAAACGTCATGCAGCGCGCCGATGCCTTGGGCCGCGCCGGCGATGAGCAGCAGGGCAATGGTAACTGGAACTAGCTGACCCATGCGCCCGCGTAAACTCCACACGGCAAACAGAAGAACCGCACCAAATGCTCGTAGTTCAGGCCGGTTAGCGTCTGTATTTTGTGCAGAAGCACTTTGTGAGCGCGTGTTCGGTTTCACGTTCATTTCCTTGCTCATGGCACTACGGGCGGAGTGGGCGTATTCTTTTCAATACGCCGCTCGCGCAGGGAAATAGGGGTTACGACCATACGGCTATACTGCGAGCTATCCACCTGCCCCATCAGCACAAAGGAGCCCATCATGCCTGGCAGGACATCCTCCGCCACACCTTGCGCCTGTCCGATCACGTTTCCCGCAGCATTGTAGAACGTGGCCGTCAGCGTTACATCGTAGGGGAAGCGATCATGGCCGGTGTTCTGCACCGTGCCGTCCACCTCGGCCTGCGTATCCAATATAATAATGCGCTCGGAAAGCACGTGAAATAATTTGAGGCGTGAATCGAGCTGCTGCGCTTGTTGCTGAGTACCAGGGAAGTTGCAGGAACTGATCACCAGGATGAGTATCAGGATTACAGAACACGCCACCAGCCTGGCAGCAATACCACTTTGAAGATGTAACTGGCGATGAAAATACGGTCTATATTGTTGAACGAATTTGAAAAGGCTCATGAGCAGCCTCCTGTTGGAAATGGCGCGGGCAGACGTGCTTCCGCGGGCGCAGGCAGCCCCATAGCTTGCATTATTACCGGTGCGGCGATAAAGCCTGAGTAATCGGCCTGCTGTACGATACCCGCGCAAACGCCGGGGCCGGATAACGCTAAGAGCGATTGTTTACTACTTCCCTGGCCCATGCTACCCATACCATAGAAATTATCGGCGCCAGTGTGGTTAGCCTCGGCCTGGCTGGTGGTCAGCGCGATCAGCGTATTCTGGAGCATAC
>VBHV01000096.1 GCA_005881995.1 Chloroflexota bacterium
AAGTGATGGAAGTGGTGCAAGAGATGCATCCCAGTGCTATCACGCTTGATGTGATGATGCCGGATTTAAATGGTTGGCAGATTCTGCACCTGTTGAAGGGCAACCCCGCGACCGCGTCCATTCCGGTCGTGATGCTGACGGTCCTCTCAGAGCCAACCGCCGGCTACGTGTTGGGCGCGGACGATTACCTGGTCAAGCCCTTCAAAAGAGATATGCTACTCAATACTCTTCAACGCTTAATTACCTCGCAGCAAGTGGGCGCGATACATCGGGCCCCTACACCGGCGTCACTGCGTTACAGGTGATTCAGACTGTACTACTCCTATCGGGAAGCCATTTGATACCAATCTTTTGCTACTTAGTATCACTCTTCTCTAACTGAACGCTGGGACAGCGTCATCTGAGAATATTTCATTACTTCCCAAGTGGCGACGGATGTGTTATAGTGCTTTTAATCTTCCGTTAATGTTCTATAGCCTATTACACATCGCGTGAGTGACTCAGTAAACAGCCATAACGCCTTAAAGCTGCTATACTTAAAGCAATCATTTCGTACTTCTGGAAGAGGTGACTATGCGCTTTTGCTTTATTGTCGAGGAGCAGTATCGTAATGATGCCATGCCTCTAGTGATCGCGGACCAGCTACATCAATGGGGACATGATGTTGACCTGTTAGAGCCGCAAACAGCCGTCACATGTTTAACCGATCTCGAGCAACGGGGCTACGATGCTTATGTGCTCAAATCGCTGGCAGATGGACCGGGCATGAGTATTTTGGAGGCGGCAGAAGCTGTTGGCATCCCCACGATTAACAACTCGCGCGCCATTCACCTGGTGCGAGATAAGGCGGTGGCAGTGGCCTTCGCGCGCGCGCACGGATTGCCTATCCCACCAACCTACTTCGTCTCTCATCCACGCCTGTTACACCAGATACCCCTACAGGACTATCCTATAGTGGTAAAGCCGAGCAATGGAAGTTCCTGTAAGGGGATTTATCGCCTGGACAGCCCGGCTGATTTAGAGGCTTTAGAAATTGCTGAGGCCAACGAGAGTTTCTTTCTGGCACAGCGATACGCGGAAAATGCCGGCTTCGATATCAAAGTCTACGTAACCGGAAATGAAGTGTACGCGGCTATCGCGAAAAAATCCCCGCTACATGCAGAGATGAAAGAGCGTTTTGTCCCATTGACGCCACAGGTGCGCAAACTCGCATTGCAGGTCGGCAAGATTTTTAGATTGGATATCTACGGGCTGGACGTGGTTGATACCCCGCAAGGGCCAGCGATCCTGGACATCAACGACTTCCCCAGTTTTGGGGGCGTTCCCCGCGCAGTCGTGCGCGTTTCGGAGTACGTTCTGCACGCGGCCAAACGCGCGGAACTGCAGCGTGCCGCGCTCATTGAACGCAGCCGCCGCCGTCGCGAGACGTTGCTGCGGAAAAAAGCGCAGCAGGCGTTACCAGCGCAAACAGCGCTGAACCCGCTTGATGAGAAGATACAGGGAGATCTCGCGGCATGTACACGCGAGTAGAGAAGGAGTTATGCCATGCATATCTGCTTGATAATGGATAACCCGGAAACACCGCATCACCCGGTTATCGCGGTAGCATTGCAGCAATTGAGCGCGACACATACCATACGCTGGTTGGATGTACGCACGCTCACAGGTGCGCAGGCCATCAGCGAAGAAGAGCAACACCCGCTCGCAGACCTCTACCTGCTGAAATCACACGCTCCACAGGCATTGGAAGTAGCGCACGCGCTGGAACAAAAAGGGGCGATGGTGGTCAATAGCTGGGCGTCGTCAGTAGCATGCCAGGACCGCGTACTGATGGCACGGCGCATGCACGAAGCACATCTCCCCTGGCCGCGTACCTGGCATTTCGCGACCCTGGAGCAGTTATTAGCGGATTCCGCCTTTTTAGCGACCTTGAGCTATCCGGTGATCATCAAAAGCTACTTCAGCCATCGTGGGGACCTGGTGGACTTCGTGCGCGACCACGCACAATTGGAGGCACTCGCGGTCAATTGGAGCAAGGAGCCAATCGTGCTGCAGGAATATGCGAAGAGCGATGGCTGGGATATCAAGCTGTGGGTGATCGACGAGCAGCTCTTCGCGGCACGCCGCCGCACGCCATTGGAGCCGAACGCGCCGAAAGAAGATCACCCGATCGCGCCGGACGAATTACCAGGCGATTGGGCTTTTATCACCTTAGAAATTGGGCGCGTTTTCAATATTCGGCTCTACGGTGTCGATCTGCTGGTAACAGATAAGGGGCCGATGATTGTAGATGTCAATGGTTTTCCAGGTTTTCGCGGCGTTCCTGGCGCGGACCGCGCACTGGTCGCCCTGGTGGAAAAACTGGCAGATGAAAGGAATACGCTAGTATGAGTGACCAGTTAACGAATGCCAGTGTAACGATTTCAGATCTTCCAGGCATTGTGATCCAGCTTTTTGAGCGCGCTCAGCGCCAGCTCCTGCCAGGATCGCAGCAGATACCAGGGTTGTTTGTGCGCTACCTGCGGCGTAAACCAGCACGCGGGCTGGCGGTTATCTATGCCGTAGACGAACTGGGGAATCGCGATCTTGAACACGCCCACGATCCCAACCGCTCGGTCAGCCTGACACTGGATGAAGAGGCGCTGGCAGGGGCGCAAATACGCTTTAACGAAGCTCAGGCGCGGCAGACGCCCCTGGAGGTGCAACCGTCGGGGGTGCTGCGAGCCGACGATCTCGGCCTATCTGTACAGGCATTTCCAGCCGACAGTGGTCTGCCTGCCCTCGCTGCAAGTTGTGACATGTCGCAGAGCCAGGTGTTTGAGGCGATAGAGAGGGCGATACACACACAACCTGGAAATCGTGACGCGCACATCATGCATATCAAGGCGGAACCTGTACGCTATAAACCCGCCAATCGCTGTGTTATTCGCTATCACGTTTTACTGGAGGACAGCGAGGCTAACGGTGGCGCAATTCGCAATGTCACCCTATTCGGAAAGGTTTACGCTGACCCGGAGCAGGCTCGCAGTGTGCAGGCCCTGCAACAGCGCCTTTATGACGAGCAGCTAACAAGATCTGGCAGCGAGACGGCAGGGCAGGTGTATCGCACACCGCTTCTTCCGCGCCCACTCGGCATCGTCAACGAACTGGGCCTGACCTTCAATGAGGCGGTACAGCCCGCGGAACACGGCGAGCACATGTTGACGGGCACACGCGCCCTGCAGCCCAGGATGGAGCAAGGACGAGGCGGCGAGATTATCAACATAGCCATTCCTGTGGAGGAACTGCGGTTGACGGCGGTTGCCCTCGCGCGCCTGCACACCAGCGCAATACACCCGGATGAAAAGACACCTCGCACTGGAGCAAAAGAAGCAAAACGCGCGCGCGACCGCGCCGCGCTCATTGCCAGGCACAATCCAGCGCAGGCGGAAGAAGTTCAGCAACTGGCGCAGCAGCTCGCATCGCGCCTGGAAGCACTCCAGCCGGACAGCTACCGGCCAGCGCACGGAGGGTTTAAGTCCAGCCAGCTGCTCTTCCACAGTCACCAGGTATTCGTCGTCGATTTTGATGGCTTTTGCCTGGCGGATGCCGCGTTGGACGTGGGTTACTTCCTGGCCTACCTGCGACCCAGTGGCTTGTGGTATGCACGCCCCGGCATGCGCGCATGGTTTGAGGCGGCGGCAGAAGTCTTCACGACCACCTATAGCCAGGCCATGCGTGAGCTTGGCACGGAACAGGCCGTCATTGAGGGAATCATTGAGCGTTCGCGGCTCTATGAAGCCGCGCTCCTCTTCAAAATCGCCACGCGCCGCGTCAATCGTCTCAATAGTCCAAGGCCGAAAGAGTTGTCGGCCATGCTTCACGAGATAGCCGCCTGTCTATAGGGCAGTTCAGGAGTGTGTAATGTTAGTATTCAAGTTTCTGTTTCGCAACCTGAAAGGATATCGCCTACTGGTCGTGTTGGCGATATTTGTGACCATCTTGCAGGTTGGCAGCGATATCGCTGCCGCGTTTCCGCTGAAATTTATTCCCAGTAAGGTGAGCAATACGGGGAATGACCCGGCCTGCACCTTTGATTCCCATTTCTCGTTTCTCAATCCGATTCTCGATAAATTTGACATTCCCCTGTTTGACCCGACGCTCGCTCCATTAACTCCAGGAGGACCAAATCAGACACCCCCAATAGCACCGTGTCCCGTTTCACCTTCCGACACGAATCCCCCCCCGCCAATCTACACTCATCATAGTGTCAATGGCGTGATCGTGTTTTCGATATTAGTGCTGATCATCTTCGGCACATTAAGCGCGTTCCTGGCCTACCTGGACCTGTACATCGCGGCCTATATCGCGCAAAACCTGACGGCCAGGCTGCGCAACCAGTTGTTTGAACATTTACAACGATTATCGCTCGACTGGCACGGTAAACAGAAGAAGGGCGATCTTGTGCAGCGCATCACCGGCAACATCGCCGATATTGAGAAACTGGTCACCGATGGCCTGGTAGACCTGCTGGCAGCCGTTTTGACCCTGGCAGGGATTGCGTCGGTCATGCTATTGCTTAGCCCGCCGTATACCCTGATCGCGCTGACCATTGTACCCGCGCTGTTCATGATCACTCTTGGCTATACGAAGAGTATCAAAGCTGCCGCCAAGAAGGCGGCCAGGGCGACGGGCCAGGTTTCGGATGTCGCGACGGAAGATATCAACGCCCTCACCGTCATCAAGGTATTCACGCGCGAGGAGAAGGAAGCCCTGCGCTTTGGCGAGCACGTCGATAAGAATCGCCGGGCAGGCCTGCGCGCGGGCGGCCTGGCGGCGCAATTCGCCCCTATCGTCTCCCTGCTGGTAATCCTGGGTACCGCGGCAGTGCTCGGTGTAGGCGGCTTAGTCGCTAATAATAACAACTTCAACCTGGGCTTTATCACCATTCCAGCTTTGAGCGTGGACATTGGCACGCTGATCTTGTTCCTCACCTTCCTCAAGCTGCTTTACCAGCCTATACGCGACCTTTCCAAGCTCGCGACCCTTTTCAGTACCGCGGGGTCTGGCGCGGAACGCATCCAGGAAGTGCTGGACCAGGCCCCTGAAGTGTTGGAGAG
>VBHV01000034.1 GCA_005881995.1 Chloroflexota bacterium
GATGTGACACCCGGTGATCTTCACGATTATCTCGTCTCGCTTATCAAACAGGCAGCCGCGGCCTATATTGCGCAAGAACAAATCACCTGCGATATTGAGCAGTTACCTATAGACCTGCGTTTCTCGGCGCAGGCCAGTTTTGGCGATTATTCGATCCCGTTAATGTCATGGTCAGCTAAAAATAAACTGGGCCGCCCTCCACTCGAAATTGCTGAAGGGCTGGCTGCCATACTGCGTGGTATGGAAACCCCTGCCATCTCGGAACTCACTGTCACCAAACCTGGTTACCTCAACTTTCGCTTGAACCGCCCCGTCATTGGACACGAGATTATCGAGCGCGTCCTGGATGCCGGGGCCGATTTCGGGCAGAGTGATGCGGGTACCGCTACCAAAGTAATCGTTGAGCATACCAACATCAATAGCAATAAAGCTGCCCATGTCGGTCACCTGCGCAACGCCTCTCTCGGTGACACCGTTGTGCGCATGCTGCGTTCGCAAGGCTATCGTGTCGAGGCCGAGAACTATATTGATGATACAGGTGTGCAGGTTGCCGACGTGGTGGTTGGCTTCTTGCTCCTGCCGGAGGGTATCCTGGAACTCCCCGAAGGCACCGACCAGCTACCAGGCGAATCGTTCGACTACTACTGTTCACGCCTCTATGTAGCTGTTGGCAAAGCCTACGATCAACAGCCGGAATTGCTTGAACGGCGCAAGATGGTTCTGTATGCCATCGAGCATGGAGAACAGCCCATTGCCGACCTGGCTGCCGACCTTTCGCGCAAGATTGTAAAGGCGCACCTGGCGACCGTGGCGCGGCTTAACATCTCCTATGATCTGTTAACCTGGGAGTCGGCCATTCTCGGCGCGGGCCTGTGGAAACGCACCTTCGAAATGCTGCGCGATCGCGGCGTGCTAGAACATCCAGAGACTGGCCCATTGGCGGGCTGCTGGGTAGTGCCTTTCGGTGATGGAGAAGCGCAGACCGACGAAGGCGATCACACCAGCGACAAAATCGTGGTCAAAAGCGATGGCACCGCCACCTACACAGGCAAGGACATCGCCTATCAGCTCTGGAAATTTGGCCTGACCGATGATCTCGACGTGCAGTTGCACTTTGTTCCCTGGGGCCGCCAGCACGATGGGCGCCTACTGTGGTCCATGCGCCCGGCGCAGGACACTCTGCCGGCCGAGATGGAGTCCGACCCCAAACGCTTTGGTCATGCGAAATGGGCCATTAACGTCATCGATGTGCGCCAATCGTACCCACAGCAAGTGGTGTATGAG
Source organism: Chloroflexota bacterium (assembly GCA_005881995.1). The sequence goes on from VBHV01000034.1 coordinate 1,285, forward strand.
AGCCTGCGCCGCCTGGGATATGTCGAGCAGGCTGAGAATTCAACACATCTCTCCTATGCAGTGGTGACGCTCTCTGCCGCCACAGCCGCCAGCCTGGGCGTCGATACCTCCGATGGGCGCGAGTATTACGCCATGTCTGGCCGCAAAGGCATCGAGGTAAAAGCCGACGACCTCATCAATAAAGCGGCCGCGAAAATGCAGGAGGCCAAGCCAGAGATCACCCATGAAACGGCGGCAATTCTAGCTGCCTCGGCCATTCGCTACTTCATGGTCCGTTTTAGCCCCCAGCAGATCATCGCCCTGGACATGGACGAGGTGCTGCGCGCCAACGGCGATACGGGCGTCTACCTGCAATATGCCTACGCGCGCGCCAACAGTATCCTGCGCAAACTGGAGGAAGCGGGCTACGAGGTCCCCGAGCAACTCGAGGCCTTACCCGACCAGCTCGATCAGAGCGAATGGGAACTGCTCCGCCACATCGACGCCTACCCGCGCACGCTCAGCGAGGCAACCCGCCAGCTCGCCCCGCATATGCTGGCCTCCTACGTCTACGACCTTGCCGCGCACTTCAGCGACTTCTACGAACACACGCCGCCCATCGTAAAAGAAACGCAGGAGCAGGTGAAAGCGTTTCGCGCACAACTCGTGCGCGCCACTGTGCAAACGCTGGACAACGCGCTGAGGCTGATGGGCTTTGTGCCGCTGGAGCGTATTTAGCGACATGTGATGGGTCCATCGCAGAAATTAGCTTTATTCTGAGATGGACCCATCAGGGTTGTCCGAAGTTGATCCATCCGACGCTAAAAAATACGCTTCCCAAACGCGCTCAAAATCAACTCGGCTGCCAGAATCGCTGTACGATTCTCATGATCCAGCGTTGGATTGACCTCGACAATATCCAGCGAAGTCAGTTTCCCCGAATCGGCAATCAATTCCAGCGCAAGATGCGCCTCACGGTAAGTCAGGCCACCCGCGACTTTTGTGCCGGTGCCGGGTGCGTACATAGAATCAACCGCGTCTATATCGAAGCTGACATGCAGACCGCTATTACCATCGGTGGCAAGTTCAATGGCCTGTTCCATAACCGTGGCCATACCCAGGCGATCAATCTCTTTCATCGTGAAGACGTGTACCCCAATCTCGCGCAGAAAGGCCTTCTCGCCTGGATCGAGGTCGCGTGAGCCAATAATCGCCACATTTCTGGGATCGATTTTGGGGCCAAAGCCTCCCAGTTCCACCAGCTGCTTATTACCAAATCCCGCCAGCGCCGCAAGTGGCATCCCGTGAATATTGCCGCTTGGAGTCGTTTCATCCGTGTTGAAATCGGCGTGAGCATCAATCCAGAGAATACCCATCGGGCCGCGCGCCTTCACCACCCCCGTAATTGATCCCAGCGCCAGGCTATGATCGCCGCCGATCACCAGGGGAAAATCATCAGGTCGGCAGTTCCGCTCGACTATCGCCGCCAGGTCCTCGCACACACCGACAATCGTTTCAAAATTCCGCAGGCGCGTATGAGCCTGGTGTTCTGGCATAATCCTGGGTTGGGGAACGACCAGGTTCCCCTCGTCGATGAGGGAATGCCCAAGTTTACTGAGTTGTTCTTCAATGGAGGGCTGAAGACCCAGACCAGCATAACGAATAGCGTTCGGCCCCAGGTCTACCCCGTGCGTACCTGCGCCCAGGTCTAAAGGCACCCCGATAAAATGAATATTCACAATCTTACCTCTCTTCTTCATTGAACAGCGGAAGCCTGAGCTAATTATACGTTTCCTCTTCGTGCGTGTCCAATCATCTTGTGGTCCGACAATCTATGTAGGGGCGCAATGAATTGCGCCCTCTTCCGACGCCGATTCCCTGTATCTGGGCGCAATGAATTGCGCCCCTACATCTTACCCATTCAAATCAAGCTGTCCTTGACAACCAGACAACACAACGATTAATCTCTCATAAAGAACACAACTGAAGGAGCATCCACATGGGAACTCGTAATACCAACGATTGGTACCATGAAGTCAAGCGTTATACAACACAACTCGTCCATATCCGCAGCGTTAGCCCAGGCCAGGGAGAGATTCTGGTGGCCAGGGAAGTGCTACACTTGCTACAGCAAGACGGAATGGAGCAAGCCTATACCGCAATTGGCCTCGATCCCTTGCCAGGTGACCCGACCGGTCGTCAAAACGCCTATGCCTTCCTGCGTGGCCGCAGCCAACAGACCATCATCTTATTTGGCCACATCGATACCGTCGATACGCAAGACTTCGGCTCCCTGGAACCCATCGCGCTCGATCCGGATGCCCTGGCCGCCCATCGAAATGAGTTAGCAGCCATCGCCCCAGGATTAGCTGAAGACCTGAAGGCGCATCCTGGCGATTGGATGTTTGGGCGCGGCTCAATCGACATGAAGAGCGGTGTAGCCGCCAACATCGCCGTCATGCGGCGCATGGCAGAGCTGGCACGCACCGGAAACCTCAAGCTATCGGTCGTTTTTCTCGCCACACCCGACGAGGAAAACGAGTCAGCCGGTATCTTACAAGCCGTCAATTTCCTCGTGCAACTGCGGGAACAGTACGGCCTCAGCTATCTTGGGGCCATCAACACCGACTACACCACCGCGCTCTATCCTGGCGACCCGCGTCGCTATATCTACACCGGGTCCGTTGGCAAGCTGCTGCCCACCTTCCTGGTAATCGGCCATGCCACGCACGTCGGCGAACCCTTTGACGGCATCGATGCCAACCTGCTCGCGGCAGAACTCATTCGCGATCTGAGCATGAACGACGAACTCTGCGATACCGTACGCGGACAGCGTACCCCACCTCCCGTTACCCTGAAGGCCAGCGACCTGAAAACCAACTACGATGTGCAGCTCCCCTTCGCGGCCTATTTCTACCTGAACGTACTCACATTCTCCACCACACCCGCGCAGCTTCTCGAACGCCTGCGCCGCTATGCGCAAGCCGCCTTGCAGCGAGTCCTGCGCCGCATCGACGAGCTAGAACAGCGCTGGCTGGGTCAGCAGGCAAATATTCCACAAATAACATCGCCTAAGCAGCGCACCGGCCTGGTGCTGACCTATGCTGATCTCTACGCAGAAGTGAAGCGATCTATCGGAGAGCAGCGCTTGACCGCCGAACTTGCTG
>VBHV01000717.1:0-613 GCA_005881995.1 Chloroflexota bacterium
TGCGCAAGCCAGACTTCGAAGTCTGCAGCGCTCATGGGCTCCACTCCGTCGGCCTGTGCCGCAAGCTGTTGTATGTGCGCAAGGGTCGAGATATCCCCCGGCCGGTAACGTCGTATACGCATCGTCTGCTTTCTCCCTGAGTAAATGTGGTTTGTTTTATGATACTACATTTACTCAGGGAGAAGACGGCAGGAACATAGCTATCCCCAGCATTGCCAGGCATTAGGATTGTTGAAATCAACCAGGCGGGCTTCTGCTGGATTAATATTGTATTGCCACTCGCAGAGAGTCTGCACCCAGATGCCCACCTGTTGCCCGCTGGAAGACACGCAACGCCAGTCGTAGGCAGTACTACCAACGAGGGTGGCAGAGGCATAGCCTATTGATTGACAGTACCCATTCCAGTCGGTAAGTTTACCTAATATTACGAGGGTAGAAGTCTGTGTCGGCGTAGGAGACGGAGTCGGTGAGGGTGTCGGAGACGGAGTTGGTGATGGCGTAGGCGACGGAGTCGGTGATGGTGTCGGAGACGGAGTTGGCGAGGGTGTCGGAGACGGAGTTGGTGATGGCGCAGATGTTGGCGAGGGTGTCTGCCCCTGTTGCGTGGTAGGCG
>VBHV01000717.1:740-2411 GCA_005881995.1 Chloroflexota bacterium
TGTCTGCCCCTGTTGCGTGGTAGGCGACGACGTTGGAGTTGAGGGAGTGGCCGTTGCCTGTGTAAGTTGTGCAAGCAAGGTAAAGGTCAAACTGGCAATGCGCGAACCAGACTCTTCTGTGGCATGTATAGTATGTGTACCGGGAGACCAGCCTGGCTGAGTTACAACATCCGCATCAAACGACCCTGTAATGCCTACAACGATGGTGGATTGTGCAGCGTGTTGTGCGTCCTGTCGCTCCGCAACAAATATTTGGAGATCTGCCACGCCTTGTCCCATGCCTGTGGAAGCGAACCACTTTGCGCTCGGTCCAATAACAGCAACGCGCTGGCCATTATCGAGCGTCAGGGTGACTGTTCCTCCTGGTACGAAGCCCGTTCCATGAAGATGCAATATATCGCCGACTGCGACCGAATTACTCCCGCTTAATGCAAGTGCTGGAGAACGCGCCAGCACAAAGATAGCACCGCTCCCAACTAGTACGACAACGGCTGCCAATGCCACTATCAGCCATTTCGATGCGAGACCGACCATAGTTTTTGAAGCGACCGCTCCAGTATTGTGCCATCGAAACCGGGATCTATGAGCATGATGCGTCTTTGTATAATGCTGCTGATCTCTATGATGCTCACGAGGTCCATGGTGATCCGGCGATGACAGAGAAGGTTGTGGATGGTGAGCGGGGTGAGAAGGATGTTGCGCCGGATTGATGTGTGTCTGTTCTCCAGTATGCTGGGCGTGCTGTTGTTCCCAAGTCCATGGCTGTTGAGGAGCAGTAGAGCCTGGGTTTTGCGCTATGGCCTGCCCCGGCGGAACATTTCCTGCTGAAGGCGCCGTTCCGTGGACAAGGGGAACACCTCCAACCTGCGGTGCCCCTTCTACTGCCGCTGCACTACCAGCCGGGAATTGTCCTGATTCCCGCATAATGAACGGTATAGCTCCATCCGCCAGAACTGTCCGGTTCTCATCCGTCTGACGTTCATTGAAGCGATTGAGGGGTTGAGATAATCCATGCTGTTCCGGCCACTGGTGTTTCATAGTCATATCAACGTCAGTGTTCTGTAGTCCAGCCTGTTTATCTTTTATGGGAGGATAGGACGGATCACTATAGAACGGCCCGGTCGAAACTGTCGGGGTGTCAGCTTGCAATGGATTCGTGATCTCTGTGACACCCTTTGATAAATCGCTGTATGACCATCCGCACTTCCCGCAAAATTGTGCATGTACCGGTGATTCTACGCCGCAATAGTCGCATGTCTTCATAGCTCTTCTCCCCAGGTAGCGAATGTTGTACTACAGAAAATAAGCTACCAGACTGTCATCAATCTCTTAATGGAAACCCCGACCTATAGTTTAGCAGAATAAATAGTAAATTTCAATTGAACCCACCAACGCATCAGATGAATTGTTTCTCTTTTCGGGCAAACCTTTATTTACCTGTACAAGGTACCTGATTTCGTTATCACGACAATTTGCTCCTAAATACACTCATACGCACTGCCGTGCTGGAAAAAATCACCACGAGTACGTTATACTTCAATCAAGGACGATGATTGGAATACTAATCCATCCTGTTTCACTACACACTGCAATGTTGTCACGCACAACAAACGCTTACCTCAACAAAGGAGTCTTATCTTGCCAGACCTCAGCCATATCCAGCGCATTCGA
>VBHV01000718.1:0-2376 GCA_005881995.1 Chloroflexota bacterium
TACAATACACGCTTACCAAGTAATACAGGCAAATGGTATTGTACGGGCGACCTTCGCGGTCGCCCTAGTATAGGTATAGGCTCTAAACCGCCTTCCACTCATTCGCCAACCATTCGGCATGTGGCATCCCACTGTTCAGTATTGCCTGGATAAATGCTTCAACATCAAACGGGATCCGGCATAACTCAACACACAATGTGCTCCCCTCAACTTTCACCACAGCATATTCACCCCAGGGCGGATTTCGCGCATCCTCCAAAGGCCACACGGGATCAAATGCCAGTCCAACGCTACCAGGATTCAGCACGAGCATATCTCGATAGCGGCGGAACATCTGCAAATGGGTATGTCCACCAATCAAAATATCCGCGTGAACACCTCCGAAAGCTTGATCGAGTTCCTCCTGCGGCGTTGTTGGTAAAATTTGTTCATGAAACGAGCGAGGCGAACCATGGTAGCCAAGCAGCATTTTTCCATCTATAAGAGGGTACGCGAGTGTTGGCTGAAAAGCGCTCAGATACTCTTTATCAGCAGTCGAAAGTTGTTGGGCACCCCAGAGGTCTATTTCCTGAATGCGCTGTGTGAACGGGTCAGTTGTCTCTTCGAGTTTGGGTTCTAGTAACCACGCATCAGTATTACCCATGACAACCGGACACCCAATTGCCCTGAGCCTTTCAATGACCTGTTGTGGCTGAGGGCCGGTTGCGGCCACATCTCCAAGACAGATAATAATCTCAATATCCCGCGCCGTAATCGCTGCCAGGACTGCTTCTAGCGCCACGAGATTACCATGAATATCAGAGATAACGGCGAGGCGCATCTCAAAACACCGCCGGTTCCATATACTCCCCAAACACCACGCGGAATACATCCATGATCTCGCCCAACGTCGCGTAGGCCTTCACCGCCTCGATAATGGCAGGCATGGTGTTTTCGGTCCCTTCGGCCACGCGGCGCAGGTTTTCCAGTGAACGTTTGACGGCGGACCGGTCGCGTTCGCGGCGCACACGGTTGAGACGTTCAAGATGGGCGCGCTCGCCTACAACGTCAATATATAGCGTAGGAACCTTGATATCTTCCTCCATAATGTAGTCGTTGACACCCACGATGGTGCGCCGGTGAGCATCGATCTCCTGCTGGTAGCGATAGGCGGACTCGGCAATCTCACGCTGGAAGAAACCATTCTGGATGCAGGCCAGCACGCCGCCCAGCGCATCGATACGATTGAGATAATCCGTCGCCGCCCGCTCAGTCTCGCCGGTCAGGCTCTCGATGAAGTAGGAACCGCCCAGGGGGTCAACGGTGTTGACAACACCACTTTCGCTGGCGATGATCTGCTGCGTGCGCAGAGCAATCAAAGCAGCCTTCTCGGTGGGCAGCGCCAGGGCCTCATCCAGGGAGTTCGTATGCAGCGAATTGGTGCCACCCAGCACGGCAGCCAGGGCTTGAATGGCGGTGCGCACAATGTTGTTATCAGGCTGTTGAGCCGTCAGCGAGACTCCTGCCGTCTGCGCGTGACAGCGCATCAGCCACGAACGCGGGTCTTTCGCGCCGTACCTTTCGCGCATCAGCTTTGCCCACAGCCGCCGACCCGCGCGGAATTTAGCGATCTCCTCGAAGAAGTCATTATGCACATCAAAGAAGAACGAGAGACGGGGCGCGAACTCGTCGATCTTCAAGCCCCGTTTCAGGGCGGCATCGACATACGCCAGGCCATCGGCGATGGTGAAGGCCAGTTCCTGCACGGCGGTTGCACCCGCTTCGTTACCAGGCGCAGGGATGGCTCTGGCGGAAAGAGGAATTCTTTCTGCGCGCTGTATTCCTTGAGGATATCGTTTTGCAGCGTGCCGCCCAGCTTCGCCATCGGGAAGCCACGCTTCTCCGCGTTGACGATATACATGGCCCAGATCACCGATGCCGGGCTGTTAATGGTCATCGAGGTAGTGATCTTATCGAGTGGCAGGCCATCATAGAGGATTTCCATGTCGGCCAGCGAGGAGATGGCCACGCCGCACTTGCCAAATTCGCCCGCCGCCAATGGGTGATCGGTATCATATCCGTACAATGTGGGCATATCGAAAGCCGTTGAAAGCCCCGTCTGACCTTGCGAGAGCAGGTATTTGAAGCGTTTATTGGTATCCTCCGCCGTGCCAAACCCGGCAAACATGCGCATCGTCCAGGGTTTTGCCCGATACATAGTGGGCTGCACGCCGCGCGTGTACGGGTACTCGCCCGGATAGCCCAGCTGGCGGCGCTCGTCCCAATCGGCCAGGTGTTCGCTGGTGTAGGTAACGTCGAACGGGATATGTGAAGTGCTCTCGAAGAGGGCATCGCGCTCGCCGGCGCGCTCCAGGGCCCGCTTGAGGGTCGTTTCGC
>VBHV01000718.1:2402-2753 GCA_005881995.1 Chloroflexota bacterium
GTTTCTTGCGCTTTTTGCTCAAGCATGGTTAATGACTCCTCCTCATTGAGGTTATATGTCTGTAAAAATGGGTATGTTTACTACGTTGGCCTGCATTTCTGGTTGTGGGATCATTGTACCATATTCAGGCTTGAGGTTTGGGCATATCACTCACCCTTCGACGTTGTTGAGCTTGTGCTTGAGTCGCTCCCGGGTGGTCTGAGTAGAGAGTACGGCGCTTTGAAGAGCTCGCGTGCTATTCTCGGTGACATCCCCGAAATAGTACGCCACTTCTTCCAGCGACCACCCGGCCCCTCTTGCTCGGTGGGCAAAGTCGTGCCGCAAGTCATTGAAGGTGAGATTCTCGATCGA
>VBHV01000035.1 GCA_005881995.1 Chloroflexota bacterium
AGCCGAGGAAATGGCCCAGACGCTAGAGGCGGCTAACACCAATGCCACCTACCAACTTCCGCCTTCGATGCCGCTCAGACCCACCATCGGGGGGGCAACCCAGGAATCCATCACCAGCCCATCGCAAAACCGCCCATCATTTTACGGGCCACAATCACAGGTGGGTACACCGGGAGCTGCATCCGTCTACGGGCAGCAGCCAGCCTTCGGCAACACACCCGCCTATGGAACGTCCAGGCGCGCCACCGATCCGGGTGGAGCAGGCTTCGTTGCTCCTCCGTTGCGCCATCCAGTACGCTGGCTTCCGGTAAGTTCGATCGGAGCCGGGCTGGTTATTCTGCTGGCAATCGTCCTCATTCTAGCCAGAACGGGCGTATTGCCCTTTCTCAATAACGGCGGCTCATCAATGGCGGCACAGTCTTTCACAGAAAATTTTCAGAATAATAACCGCAACTGGACTCAAGGGAATCTCAACGGCCTGACAGCAGGCGTGGAGCATGGAACGTATACACTGCAAATCAGCGACAATCAAACCTATTTCCCACATCCCAATGTAGGAACGTTGACTGACAACTTTACCTTAACAGTCAGCATGGAACAAGTAAGCACCAGTTCAGCTTTCTACGGATTGGCTTTCCACTGGAGTCAAAATGGTACCAGCGTCTATTGTTATGCCTTGATCATCAATGAGTCCGGTCAATATCAACTTCTGAAATATGACCCCAATCAGTCTAATCAGTACAAGCCAATTTGGCAGAGTAATCAACCATGGTCAGCTATCAATTCAGGCCCTAATAAATCGAATACATTGCAGGTTACCGTGCATGGAAGCACACTTTCCTTCATGGTCAACAGCCAACCTGTTCAAGTTGGGCCGAATGCCACTGACACTAACTATACAGATTCCAGCAATCCATATACGGGTGGTCAACCGGCTCTCGTGGTAGCCGGTCCAGGTACGAGTTTTTTGGCAACATCGGTGCAGCTTACTGTTATGTGAATACTATGCCAGGGCGTACCTCTCTGCCCTCGCGGTCGCCCTGGCAGTCCAATCGTACTCTAACCTTTCTTGCATACAATCTCACATCCGACATATACTATACGCCACATTGTATTTATTACCTGCGTACTCTCGTCTAGAAACACGAAACGTCTAAATCATGCTCAGCTTCCAGGATCAACTTCAAGTCGCCCAGGAAATCATGCAGCACGCCGAGCGCATCGTCGCTCTGACGGGCGCTGGCATCAGCACCGAATCGGGCATTCCTGATTTTCGTAGCCCCGGCTCCATCTGGCTGGAGCAGCCGCCCGTGAGCTACAAGGATTTCATCAGTAAAGCGGAGGCCAGGCAACTCTACTGGCAGACACGGCGCAACCTCTCCGGGCAGGTGGCCGGTGCAAAACCCAACGCTGCGCACTACGCCCTGGCCGAATTGGAACGGATAGGGCGTTTGCAGGGGATCATCACGCAGAACTTCGATGGGCTGCATCAGGACGCGGGCAACCGCCCCGAATGCATTGTAGAACTGCACGGAACCTCACGCGAAGCGGCGTGTACCCTTTGCGGCGCGCGATCATCCATGCAAGAACTCCAGCAGCGTATAAACGCCGGAGAAATTGATCCGGTTTGTGCGCAGTGCGGGGGCTTTCTCAAGGCAGCAACCATCCTCTTTGGTCAACGCGTCCCGGAAGCCGAACTGGCACGCGCCAGAGAACTGGCAACCTCCTGCGATCTCTTCCTGGTTGTCGGCTCATCCCTGAAAGTAATACCTGCCGCGACGCTGCCACGGCTGGCTCTCAGCCACGACATTCCGCTCATTATCATCAACCTGCAACCAACTCCACTGGACGATTACGCCGATGTCGTCATGCACGAAAAGGCGGGGCTTGTGCTGCCTCAATTGGTGGCACTGATGAGATTGACAGAAAAAGCTGGGGATGGTTAGCTTCTAGACGACTCTATTTCTCTTTCTCAGCCAACTCTTTTACTTTCGGTAAGACTCGATATCGCAATGGGCAAAATAAGACCCAGGCCGCTCCGCTCAGTAAAGCATTCGACCTGGGTGGTTTGTGGTTCTAGACTTCAGGTACTTCTGGCAGGTCTCCTTCGTTCTCCACCATAAAGAGCTGGCGGATATCCTGAGGAAGTTGTGAGCGAACATTTTCGATCTCGCCCATGCTCACCGCCTCACAGAGAACTCCTATGACGACGCGAGCCTGCAAAGAAGCATTTTGCATGCCAATGCCTGCTCGTTCGCTCACAAGGCGGAAGAACTCCTCCAGTCCAAAGGGGTCGCCAATACCTGCATAGGGCTGTAGCAAAAACACCCCTATTTCTGGTGGAAGCTGTGAAGCCAGGTCTTTGGCTTCACCTCCCGCCAGTCGCTCAGCCAGCGTTGCAAGCGTGGCTCCAATGGCCAGCATGGCTTCCTCTTGCGAGTCCAGAACAGCGCGCCGCTGCACCTTCGCGATAAATTCGTCAGACTTCAATATACCCTCCTTTCACTAAACGAGGGATATTCACAACCGCCTATCGCTTAGCGCGTAGTAGTCTGCTGACCAGCGCCAAGGCGCCGCGCCAACAGTTGCATTGCGAACTGTGCACGGTTGCGGTCCTCGGTCTGGACCTGGCGTAAGAACTGTGTCAGTTCGTTATCGCCCAACTGTTCCGCGTCACGGATGTACGTATCGTACGTCTCAGCAGCCTGCAGTGTATGATACAGCACACTGATCAGGTTATAGTACGGATTACTGGCGCCCGTAGCGCTTGAAGTGCCGCTGCCTCCCATGGGGCTCTGGCTATATTGTGTCATTTACTCCTCCTTTGGTCTTAACTACTTCGATTTTACAAACGTATCCCTCCCCTTGCCACTTTTCCCATCCTCACACCTATCACGATTATTTCCGAGGAAAAGTTTCTAGTTCATCTATAAATAAGCGCGAGAATTGCGCATATTTCTATAAATATAGTCATCAGTATGGTGGCTCTGCTGCGGTCTGCCCTTCGAGGAAAGTATTGCCTTTCATCCTTGACATATTGAATATAATGTACATATACCCCTATCAGGGGGGTGTGGGTTTTGTAAAAAGCAAGTATTAGTATGCATATCTGGCTATACAAGAGCGAGGGACACATCATGCAGGTACTCAACAGCATCGGACAAGCCCTATTTACATCCTTCAGTATCTTGTGGGAAATCCTCTGGCCGCTCATTCTCGGTTTTACCCTCTCAGGTATCGTCCAGGCCGTTGTGTCTCATAACGCGATGGCAAAGACACTCGGGGGTGATGACCCAAAAAGCTTAACATTCGCCACGCTTTTTGGCATTGCCTCAAGCTCTTGCTCCTATGCAGCCGTTGCCCTCGCGCGCTCCATCTTTCTGAAAGGCGCACGTTTTACCTCCGCAATGGTATTCGAAATAGCCTCAACAAATCTAGTGATAGAGCTTGGGATTATCCTGATTGTTCTCCTGGGATGGCAGTTTACCGCAGCAGAGTTCCTTGGCGGCATTCTCATGGTGATCTTCATTGCGGTGATCTTCCGCCTGACCTTAACGCCAAAGCTTGTTCAGATGGCAAAAGCGCATGCCGAAAAAGGCATAATGGGGAGAATGGAAGGGCACGCCGCGATGGATATGAGTATATCAGGCGGCGGGTCATTTTTCTCAAGACTCTTGAGTAAAAGAGGATTTACCGCGGTCGGTAACTTTTTCGTGATGGACTGGGCATCTGTATGGGTAGATATCGCGCTCGGGCTGCTCATCGCCGGTGCGATAGCCGCGTGGGTTCCCGACTCGTTCTGGAATGCGTTTTTCTTCTCCAACAATCCGACTCTTGCCAAAATTGAAGGCCCCCTGGTTGGCCCGTTAGTCTCCGTGGTGAGTTTCGTCTGTTCTGTCGGCAATGTCCCGCTTGCAGCAGTGCTGTGGAGAGGTGGGATCAGCTTTGGCGGAGTAGTCAGTTTCATCTTTGCCGACCTGATCATCCTCCCCATTCTAGACATTTATCGCAAATATTACGGATGGAAAGTGATGGCATACATCCTGGTGACATTCTACGTGACAATGGCTGCCGCTGGCTATGTTGTAGAATTTCTTTTTGAGGCGCTTGGCATTATTCCCACGAATCGCAATGTTGCTGCGATCACCGAGGGCGTTCAATGGAACTACACAAGTATCCTCAATATCATTTTTCTCGTCCTGGCGGCCATCCTGGTTATTCGATTTATCCGAACCGGTGGCTTACCCATGCTGCGGATGATGAGCAAACCCGAACACGAAATGCTTCACGAACACGGTGAAGAGATGCGTCACCAGCATGGATAAATAGAAGCAAGGTCTTAGAATGTAGTCTCTCTTGCCTTTATTCTTCTTCCAACAAAAACTTCAGTTCACCGGCGCGAATTGGCACGTGCAGCCGATTCTCCAGGGGTGCCAATGGGCAAACCCATTTATAATTGTACGCGCACGATGGGTTGTAGGCATAATTGAAGTCCAGCACGATACGTTCTTTCTCTGAGAAGCCAGGTACGGGCAAAAAGTCGCTCCCTTTGATGGTATCGAAGAGGTAACGACCACCTCCATAGCTTTCTGCCGGGCTGGTCGTATCGCGAAAGGGCAAGAACAGACCGCCGCCATAGATATTGAGCCAGTACAGCGACAGCCCGACCTCCTGGCCTTCAACCGTAAAGTGCAGCCTGGCCACCTTCGTCATGGTCATCGATTCCTCTGCATTCATAGCAACAGTCAACAGCGCTGACTCGATAGCGGTCTCCACGTTGGCAGTCACGCTCAGCGCCGGGTTGTAGGGAAAATAGCGCAGCCTCTCAAATTGCTTGCGCTGTTCTTCATCCAACGCGGATTGCGGGTGCGTCGCGAACAATGCATCCCTGGCCGCGCGAAAACGCTGCAATACCAGCGCGGCATCTTCACCGGATTGTAATGCTTCAGCGCGTTCGCGGTACATTGCCGCGACACGATGCCGGTAATCGTAGAGATCGAGA
>VBHV01000733.1 GCA_005881995.1 Chloroflexota bacterium
CTCACGCTTGATGCCCTGCTGGCTGCATTGCAGGATGACCCGCGAGACCGACCTTCGCGTGCCGGAGAAGTTGCGCAGGTGAAGGAAGCACTCGTTGCGCATGCGCGACAGGTCTATGGCGAAAGCCTGGCCTACCTGGATGCAGTGCGAGATGCTACTCCCCAGGATGGCGTGATTGTGGCTGATATGACGAAGCTGGGATACGCCTCTTTAGAATATCTCCCG
>VBHV01000036.1 GCA_005881995.1 Chloroflexota bacterium
CGTTGTGAATACCGATGAACAGGAGCAGAACCGTAGCAGCAGCGATGACCAACAGTGTAAATTTTGGGAATAAGTTGGTAGAAACTTGCCAATTCTGCTAGTGACTCTCTCTTCCTTTTGCCTGTAGAATGCCTCCCCAGGCTAAAAAAGTAGAGATGTTTTCAACAGAGTAATTGCAAAGAAATCACCAGCTTATTCCCAAAATTTACAAGTAAATAGTGGCTCCAACATTAGGAAGCTTGTTAATGCAATCAGGCATAACTTACCACTCCTAAAATATGCTCCAACATGACACATTCAACCTTGCCCTTGTTCCATCCGTCTAAACATCTCACCCAAACGGCGTAACGAGCAGCTAGACCTAGCCCAATTTGGATGATAGAGCCATGTAGAAACAGACTACTACCAGGAACGGAGTAAGAAATAGCATTCCCGATATGTAACCGTTCTCTCTCAATGCTCATGTTCCGTTTCTCCCACGTCGATAGAGAATACTGCGTATAAAATCGGTACCAGAATTATATCACCCTTTATTCCCCACTGCCAATAGTAACACAAGCTGGCCTATACTACCCATCAAAAAACAGGGGCGACGCATGCTAAGACTGAGAGTACGAGAAGTGGCACAAGCAAAGGGTATTTCTATGTCGAAACTCTCTCGACTGGCTGATGTTAACTACAAGACAATACAGACCATTTGGAGAGACCCGTATCGCGGATTAAATACCACGACGCTTGAACGCATCGCGAAAGCATTAGGAGTGCCTACAGCAGAATTGATAGAGGATGAGTGACTTGACTGAATTAACCTCCCCTGCTCGCTTTCTATCCGAACCGGCTGAGTATGATGCATCGTGCTTCAAATTTGAAAAGCTCGCTGATTTGAAGCTCAGAAATTCAAATACCGCTCTTGTTGGATGAGCAAGGTGTCAAATCCGTATTTAGGTGAGTAGTGAGTCTACTCACCTATTTATTCATGCTGTAGCCCGCTCGTATTCTGCATGGAAACGGGATATACTGGTAACTGAAAAGATAGAGAAGCTCAATGGAGGAACATATGATACTCATTACTGGCCCAACTGGCTATATTGGAAGACATCTCGTCGCACGCCTTGTCCAGCAGGGCGAGCGACCACGCTGCCTGGTACGCGACCCTAAACGCGCTGCAACTATACTGCCTGCCGGTTCGGTCGAATTCGTGCAGGGTGATACCACGCAGCCTGCCACGCTGGAAGCCGCCGTGCGCGATGTGGATACCATCGTCCATACCGCCTTTATTACTGCCGATCACAAGCAATCGCCTGGCAACCACTACGAAACAACCAACGTCGAGGGAACAGCAAATCTGATCAAAGCCGCCAGAGCTGCCGGCGTCAAACGCATCATCGAGATCAGCGGTCTCGGTACCAAACCGGATAAACCCGGCAGCTACATGCAGGGTCGTTACCTTGCTGAGCGCATGTTGAAAGAAAGTGGCCTGAATTGGACCATCATTCAACCCTCCGTGCTGTTCGGCAAAGACGCCCCGTTCATCAAGGGCCTGGCCGATCTCATTCGCACCTCACCCGTTGTACCCCTGATCGGCGGCGGCAATGTCAAGTTTCAGCCGATCTATGTAGAGGACGTAGTCACCGTCATTATCAAGGTACTGCAGGAGCCTGAACGTACCACCAATAAAACGTACGTCATCGGCGGCCCGGAATACTATTCCTTTACCCAGGTGATCGATTTGTTGTTGCACACCATGCACAAAAACCGCATCAAAGCCCCGGCCCCTCGCCCGCTTGTAGGCATAGGAGCAGCCGTTATGGAGGCCGTCCTGCCCAAACCACCCTTAACGAAGGCCGCCATGGAGCTCTTCACCTTCGACAATACAACTGACCTCAACTCGGTTGAGCGCGATTTCGGTTTTACACCGGTGTCGTTCAAACGATACCTGGAAGAGCATGGAGTGTGATTTGCCTGCTCATCCGATTGTTACAGATCTATTGAACACGCGAGCGAATATAGGGAAGTAACTCACCGACGAGATCGTAACGACCAAGCGTCATGATATAGGTTCCTTGAACAGAGGGGTAAAGTGCATCAAACACTTCCTTGAGAATTTCCAATCCCACCAGGGTTGCAGCTTCGCCTGCCTGGCGCAGACGAGTACGTACGTCTTCTGGTATCACGATCCCTGGAACCTCGTTATGAAATCTCTCTGCTTGTTGCGCGGAATGCAGTGGCTGTAAACCCACCAGAATCGGAATGGGTAGCGGTCCATAGCGCCTCCTGTACCGCTCAAAGTAGTCCAGGAAGCTTGCTGCCGCATACACTGGCTGCGTCATAATATACTGAGCACCCGCGTCAATCTTGCGATGCAGGCGCTCCAGGTCGAGCTCGACATCAGGGGCTGAGGGGGTAGCAGCACAGCCAATGAAAAAGGAACTGGACGTGCCAAGATTGCGTCCCGTGCCATCGAGACCGCGATTCAGGTTCCGAAGAATAGCAATCAGTCCGATACTATCGACATCCCAGATGCCCGTCGCATTGGGGAAATCACCCTGAGTTGGTGGGTCTCCGGTTACAGCCAAAATATTGCGAATATCGCTGGCATGCGCACCAATCAGTTCACTTTGGAGGGCCATGAGATTGCGGTCTCGTGGCGTGAAATGCACAATGGTTTCTACTCCGGCATGCTGTTGGATCAGGCGGGCCGCACTGATATTGCTCATGCGCACGCGGGCCATCGCATTGTCTGGAATGTTAATGACATCAACGCCCCTATCACGCAAATACTCAGCGTTTTGCAAAAATTGGGTGAATTTCACGCTTCTTGGTGGCAACATCTCTGCACTCACCACAAAGCGACCTTCAGCCAATAAGTGTGCTAGATGGGTTGAACGTTGTGGTGCAGCACCCCGCTCAGCGATTTCAGGCTCCATCTCAGACACAATTACACGTGCTTGAGGAGCCTGGGCCGGTGTCGCCTGTGCATTCAGGTGAGGAGCGAACTCCCTGAGCGCCTTGCTCATAGCAGCGATATGCTGCGGAGTGGTGCCGCAGCATCCACCGAGCAATCGCACTCCAGCGTGCAAGAACCGATGGGTGTATTCGGCAAAATACTCGGGCGTAGACATATACATAAATCGATTGCCGATGCGTTTGGGAAGGCCAGCATTTGGTTGAGCCGCAAGAAGTTGAGCATCCGTGAACCCGCGACGCATGGCTTCAACGACTTCCAATGTGCTGGCGGGACCAAGTGCACAGTTGACGCCGACTACATCGGCTCCCAGTTCGCGCATCACCCTGGCCACAGTGGCAGGTTCCTCGCCACTAATCACCGTGCCATCTTCACTGAAGGTCATGCATGCGATGATCGGGACAGTGGTGATGCTGCGTACCGCGGCGAGTGCCTCGCGCATCTCTGCCAGGTCCGAGATCGTCTCTAGTATCAACAGATCGACGCCCGTCTCCAGAAGGGCTTCCGCCTGTTCACGAAATGCAACGCGAGCATCCGAGGCTTGAATGCTACCCAATGGGGCAAGAGGGGCGCCAAGTGGGCCAATACTTCCCGCCAGGAAAATGGACCGCTCGCTTAATTCACGAGCTTCACGGGCAACCTTCGCTCCCGCCCGGTTCAATGCGCGCACATTGTGTTCTAATCCATGTTCAGCCAATCTATAGCGGTTCGCACCAAATGTGTTTGTTTCGATAATCTCGGCGCCAGCAGCAGCATACTCGATGTGAATGGTCTTGACCAATTCCGCATCCGTGAGATTCAGTTGCTCGAAGCACCGCTCGTAGGAACCTCCTGGGGCATAGGGCTCCGTTCCCATCCCGCCATCACATAAGATAGGTCCTCGCCGTAACCGTTCTATGAACCGGCTGTGTGTTGGCATACGGATCACTTCTCCCATTCTAAAAGTAAAGCAGCGTTCAGTCTGTATACGAGTATATCATCCTGCTTTCAGCTCTTCCCTCAGCCTTCTGACAGGTGAGAAGAAAATCCACAAACACGCGAGCATTTCACCAGCAGCTGCAATGATCAATGTCTTCTGCAAGCCAATGCCCTGACCAAGCACTCCTCCAAGCAATGCACCGATCGCTGGAATCCCGAACACCACAAACGACACGCTGGCATTCATCCTCCCCTGGAGCCGCTCTGGAGTGAGCGCCTGGCGCAGGCTTACCTGGTTGATGCTGAAGACCGGCCTTGCCAGGCCA
>VBHV01000037.1:0-1821 GCA_005881995.1 Chloroflexota bacterium
AGTGCAGAGGGCGCAGCCCTCTGCCTGGGTGTGCGGTGTCCCCACTTTTCCTCACAACTAGTCCCTAACCTCTTGCCAGAATGCAACAGTAATGGTACTCTCTCCTTGCAATTCTTGAACATCAACAATGCATCTAAGGAGAAATTGTACCCCATGACGCAAACTATGAATGGGAAAAAACCAACGTCGCAGAGATTGCACCGGCCAGGACAGCGTCAACAAGAACGCCTGCAGCGCCAGACGCGTCGTCGCCGCAGACAGCGCATATGGACAAGTTCCATTGTAAGTGTGGTAGTGATCGCCTTATCTATCCTGGGCATCGTGCAATATCAGCGCTATAGCGCCGACCAGGCGGCCAGGCAACAGGTGCTACCGCGACCGCCGTCGCCTTGCACGCCTGCCTCTCGCAATTGAAGACAACCCCCACCCCAACTGCGGGAAGTGCGAATCCGCCTGCCTTAACTGGCACACCGGTCAACCTATCCGGTGGACTGCAATATTATGATGTACGGGTGGGCTGCGGACCAGCCGCACAATCGGGCAGCAATGTATCCCTTGAGTATACCTCCTGGCTCAAGAGAAGAGGGAAGAAGTTCGATAGCTCCTATGATCGTCAAGGCCAGCCTTTAACTTTCCAGCTTGGCCAGGGCAAAGTTATTCCAGGCTTTGATCAGGGTCTCGATGGTATGAAGCAGGGCGGAGAGCGCATTATCATTATCCCCCCCGCTCTAGGGTATGGCGCTCAGGCTAATGGACCTATACCGGCTAACTCAGTGCTGATCTTTGATGTCGTCATGGGAAGTATCAGCTAACCACGACAAAAACACGATTCGAAGCATAAATCTGTAGGGGCGTTAAAGGAGCACGATCTTTCTTTCTTCGCCCCATATTCCTTCCCATTCCCACCGGCGCGTCGAACACTCTACACGCATCGTATAGGCCCGTGCGTCCTTCACCACGCATTCCACGTTGAGCATCTGCTTTCCCCACGGCAGCGGCCCAAGTTTATAGAATGCACCGGAGCGGCGTAACGCCTGCGGCAACACCGGTGCCACTGTGAGCGTACCGGCTTCCTCCTCTTTCAGCCCAAGCATGTGATGAATCACCAGGAATATACTGAGCGCGCCCCAGCCGTAGCCCTCGATACCGGCATTCACATAATCCACCCCATATTTCTGCTCGACCATGCGGCGATTTTCACGGGTGACACCTGGTATCCCCCCGTACTCGTCCGGTGTGCGGCTATCAATGCTGCGGTAGGACGCGTCGACAAAGCGATACGCCAGTTCGGCCGCTTCAGACAGCATGCCCGCGGCGCTGGCTGCCCCGGCCACCGTCATCAAAATGGGAGGCCAACTCAGCGGTCTCCAGTAAGGGTTATTACTTGGGGGTTGTGCCAGGGCTGAGCGGAGTTGCTCAATCTGTCCCCAACCCGCGGCCCCACAGAAGACCGGAGAAAGGTGCATCGCATCGCGCTCGTCCGACCATTCATTGGCGACCGCATCATAATCATGGAACCAGCCATCTTGCCACATCAGCCGTGTTTTCACCGTAAACTCGATAGCGATGGCCTTCCACCAGTCCGCTTCCGCCTGAAAATCCAGCGACGTCTCCTCATCTGCCGCAAGCAAAGTCGCCCAGTGCGCCAGAATCTCGGCACCCTGGGCCATGCTTGCATGCAAATCAACCGGGCGCACATGTTGAATAATGCTGCCCCCTGTCTGTTGAGGCCCAAAACGGGTAGAGACATCTTGGCCGCTTTCCCATGAACAGGCATATCCCAACCAGCCCTCAGCATCACGCCGGTGCTCCAGCCACCAG
>VBHV01000037.1:1927-9165 GCA_005881995.1 Chloroflexota bacterium
AGATTCGGGTGAGGAGATGACTCGAAGTGCCCCAGGATGACTTCCGCGGCCAGCTCAGGATCGGCATAACTCAGGTAGAGTGCATCCATTGCTGCCTCGGCCAGTACCGTGCGCGGAGCCTGAATCTGCATGCTATCCCACGGACGCGGGATGACGCCAGCCGGGGGGCGTATGACCATGCGCAGCGTTTCCAGGTCATACACAAAGCCACGCCGCCAATGCGCTGGCCAATCCCCGGAAAGCTGTGGCGCCTATTGCCAGAATCGTTCATCGTCGGCAGTCTGTCTCTGCTCTGCACTACTCAGGTCTCTCATCGCCTCTTCCCAGCGTTTCCGAGACGTATCTTGCGAAACACCACGCGCCAATACCGCATGCAGGGTTGTGGATGCCTGGCCGTCAAGTGCGAATGAGCAGGGTAAAGCCAGGGCGCGCAGTTGCCAGCCATTCTCCTGCTGGCGCTGGGTGATCTGTGGCCGGGGTATATTCACTCCATGTGCCCACGCCGAAATATCCGCCAGTGAGATGGCAAACCCCATTTCTTCCCACGAGAGCGCCGACCCATCAGCAGCGTATGCCCCATGTGTAAAGACATCCCCCTCGCTGGCAAGCCCCAGCATGCCATAGCCCCGTTCGCGGTCTTGCAGCGTGTACAGGCCATGTTCCCACAAACGGCTGGTATGTGGATTGTGCGTATGCAAGTGAATCAAGTAACAGGTAATGGGCAGCGGCCTGCTCGAGGTGGTCGAGAGCGTCACTATGCAGCCCAGCGCGTGTTCATTGACCAGGAAATAACGCGCCGTGAGCGTCACCCCATATTTCGGCACGAGACAGCTATATTCAAAGCGATTTTTGGTGTGCAGCTGGCTGTTGATCGTACATTTATGGCGACGAAAATCCTCCGGCGTGACCAGCACAAGATGGTCGATCTGCAGTCCAATCGTGAGGTGAGCCGTATACTGAAACTGGTTATTAACATAGCTCCCCAGGTTCGGCACGTGCCAGCCCATTCCCAACGGAGCCATCGAGCGCAGCACCCCGCTGGGATTGAGCTTCCAGGAGTGATAGGGATTATCCAGGTAGCCATGTGGGGTAAAATCATCGTGGGGGATCATCGTACATTCCTCCATCCTACTTATTGTCATAGCCGGAGAAGCTATTGCCGTCGCTTCTATTCTCAGGGTAGTAGTTGTCCGGTCATATTGTATGCTAATGCAGCTATGTGGTCAAATGGATCAGGAGTTGGGCCTTCTCTCTGCGTATAATTACGGTGGACAGCAAAGTTCAAATGCGTTTTACTATGGAGGGCGGCATTACCTGCTGCTCGCGGGAAAACGGGGAGGTCATCCAGAAAAGGGAGGAAGTATGTCTCGATGGTTCTACGGTCTATTGGTCTTCGCTGCGCTGGCGGTCGTGCTGGCATTCTTGCATATAGCCATACCGCCACTGCTGTTATTTGTCATCGCTGGCCTGGGGATACTGCCGCTGGCCGCTCTAATCGGGCAGTCCGTGGAGCAGGTGGCCGAACATACCGGCGAGCGCATCGGTGGGTTGCTCTTCGCGACGTTCGGCAACGCGACCGAATTAATCATCGGTTTGTTTGCCCTCAGCGAGGGGCTGGTCGATGTGGTCAGAGCTTCCATCATCGGGTCGATCCTGGGGAATGTGCTGCTGGTTCTGGGGATCGCGACCTTAGTGGGAGGCCTCAAGCATGGTCGACTGCGCTTCGAGGTGCGCCCGGCCAGCCAGTACTCCTCCCTGCTGGCGCTCTGCCTGGGTGGACTGTTTCTGCCCGCCGTCGCTGAACTCCTGGCTTCGCGTTCAGGCCAGTCACAGATCGTCGAGCGCGGCATCCGTCCGCGACCCCGAACCAGAAGCAGAGGGGGAGGGCGACGTGATCGACCCGGTGTTGGGTGCACGATCAGAGGCCGCCATCGCACGTCTGCTCGCCTATAAAGGCCAGGTGGCTCACAGCGACAATCCTCAGAAGAGCGGGGTGTTGCGCCAGATTGACAGCACCGTCCAGACCATTGCAGCTCACGAGGCGAGCGAGAGCGGGCAGCCTTCCCTGAATGTTGAGGGTGATGGCACCCCGATGTCGGCAGTGGCAGCGAAATCGCCTTCCAGAGAAGAGGCGACGCCGCAGCAGCGAACAGCGGCGAAAGCAAAGGAAGAGCCTAAGCCGAATCTCTGGCGAGCGCTCCTCCTGCTCGTCGCTGCCACTGTGGGGGTCGGCATCGTGTCGGATATCCTGGTAGGGACGATTGAACCCGTCACTAAAGCGCTCGGTTGGAATCCAGCCTTCGTCGGTCTGGTCTTCGTCCCCCTGATCGGTGGCATCCCGGAGTACTTCAACACGATCAACATGGCGCTCGACAAACGCATGGGCATGGTGCTGGCCGCTTCCGCCGGCTCGTCGATCCAGATTGCCCTGCTCGTGGCCCCTATCCTGGTGCTGTTCAGCCTGCTGGCTCCGCACCGCCTGGACCTGATCTTTAGTGTCGTGGAGATTGGTGCGCTGGGGCTGGCGGCCTTCCTCTTCAGTGAGATCACTCGGGACGGTGAACTGGTCTGGCTGGAGGGTCTGCTGCTGGTGCTCCTCTACGGGATGCTGGCCGGGACGGTTTTTGTGTTTGGGGCATAAACGAACAGGAAAGGCCGCTATGTTGCAAAATGAAATACCCCAACCAAAAGAGGGATCGCTGACACCACCAGGTGAGCCACCTCCAGCTACGAGTAGTGATCACCCGGCCGTGCGAACACGCGCCATTCCAATCGAACGCCCCCCGTTCCGTCGATTGCGCGCGTATGCCTTTGATCCCAGCCTCTCCTCGCAGTTAGAAAACGCGCTGGTGAACATGGTAACCATGAAGGTACCCTGGGAGTTCGACCGCGAGACGGGGAAGGACACTTTACAGCCTGGTCCGGTCGGCGAATACCTCGAAGTGGTTGACTTTGACCCGGCCAGCGACTGCTTCTACGCGCCGGTTGATCTCAACCAGCCCTACCTGCTTGCCCAGGACGGGCTGGTGCCGTCGGAGGGCAACCCGCAGTTTCACCAGCAGATGGTCTACGCCATAGCCATGACGACCATTCGCAACTTCGAGCGAGCGCTGGGCCGCACTGCTTTCTGGGCACCACACATCATTGCTGAGGGAACCGAAGGGCAGGCAGCAGCGATGTTCACCGAAGCCTACGTGCAGCGCCTGCGCATCTATCCCCATGCGCTGCGCGAGGCCAACGCCTATTACAGCCCGCAGAAAAAAGCGCTGCTCTTTGGCTACTTTCCCGCGTCCTCAACCGATGCGCGCTACCACCTGCCCGGCGGCACGGTCTTCACCTGCCTCTCGCACGATGTCGTTGCGCATGAAACAACGCATGCCTTGCTCGATGGCCTGCACCGCCGCTTCGAAGAGGCCAGCAACCCTGATGTACTCGCTTTTCACGAAGCCTTCTCCGATATCGTCGCGCTCTTTCAACATTTTTCCTTCCCCGATGTTCTACGCCAGCAGATCGCCAGGACGCGCGGCGACCTGGCCAGCGAAAACCTGCTCGCGCAGCTCGCCCAGGAGTTTGGGCAGGCTACCGGGTCCCATGCTGCGCTGCGCGACGCGCTCGGAGCGTTCGACGCAAACGGCATGTGGCAGCGCAAAGAACCAGACCCGATGGAAATCGACGGCACCTTCGAGCCGCACGCTCGCGGTTCCCTGCTCGTAGCAGCCGTCTTCGATGCCTTCGTGTCGATCTACAAGTCGCGCATCGCCGATCTCCTGCGCATAGCAACGAACGGGACCGGGGTACTGCCCGCGGGACAATTGCATCCCGACCTCGTCAACAGGCTGGCGAGCGAGGCCGCCAAATCCGCCCAGCACATCCTCAACATGTGCATTCGTGCCCTGGACTACTGTCCACCCGTCGACCTGACCTTCGGTGACTACCTGCGAGCGCTGATTACCGCGGACTACGACCTCGTGCGCGATGACGACCTGGGCTACCGGCTCGCCGTCGTCGAAGCGTTCCGCCAGCATGGCATTTATCCACTCGATGTGCGCAGCCTGTCGATAGACAACTTACGCTGGCAGGAGCCAACCGACCCGAATTTCCATCCCCGCGTCCTGCCCATGCTTCAAAAACTGCGCAATATGTTACACGAGTGGAACCTCTCCGGCAGGCGCGAGGAAGTGTACGAACTATTCCGTCAGGCACGGGCCGAACTGCACGAGTGGCTCAAGGGTACGGCTCGAGATCTCCAGGATGTGCTCGGACTGGATCTGAGGCAACCCGATGCGAAGTTCGAAGTCCACTCGCTGCGGCCGGCACGCCGTGTGGGTCCAGACGGCGAGCTGCTGGTAGACCTGGTGATTGAAATGACGCAGCGGAAAGCGGGATATTTTGACCTGGACATCCAGGATCAGGTCGAGAGTGGGTCGCTGAACCCGGCTCCACAGGCCGACTTCATCTTTCGGGGTGGATGCAGCCTGCTGTTCGATCCCCTGAACTCAAAGGTACGCTATTGTATCGTCAAGAACATCCTCAGCGCGAATCGGTTGGCACGACAACGTCAGTTCCTGACAGCTGGCACTGAGCCATCGCTGCGCGCCATGTATTTCGGGAGTGCAATCCAGAGTGGGTTGAAAGAGCCGTTCGCTTTTCTGCATCGCGCGATAGAGTAGGAGAACCTGGCATGACCACACTATCCCCTCCCGCATCCGGGGTTACCATCCGTATGTACCGGCAAGGACTGGGCGACTGTTTCCTGCTGGCGTTTCCCACGAGACAGGCCGGACAGGCCTTTTATATGCTAATTGATTGTGGGGTTATTTTCGGCACGCAGAACCCGTCACAGGTCATGCAGGCAGTCGCCACAGACATCGAGGCGGCGACCGGCGGGGATATTCACTTGTTGGTAGCCACCCATGAGCACTGGGACCACCTGTCTGGCTTCATTCAGGCTGGCGAGATCTTCCAGCGCATGCGGATTCACAACCTCTGGCTGGCCTGGACGGAAGACCCCTCCGACAAGCTGGCGCAGCAACTGCGAACAGAATTCCAACGGGACCACCAGGCCCTGCATCTGGCAGTGAACCGCGCCTGCGATGCCGAATCCGTGGAATCTATCACCAACCTGCTGCACTTCTTTGGCGATCCTTCCGCCGCACCTGGCAACGCCCTGGACAGCTCCAATACAGCCACTACGGGGGCAGCACTCAATGCGATCCGCGCTTTCGTGAGCAAGATGGATGCTGCGCCGCAGTACCGCCGTCCCGGTGAGGAACCCCTGTCTCTGCCGCGAGCCAGCGGGCTACCGGAGGTTTCAGGTGTACGAATCTATGTGCTCGGCCCGCCCCAGGACGAGAAGGTCCTTAAAGACATCAACCCTACCGTGAAAGGACGAGAAGTCTATACAAAAGGCTCTGCGCTGACCGCTCGAACGGCTTTTTACATGGCGGTGCAAGACCAGGCGCAAGTATCTCCCGCAGATCAAGAACTGCGCGAACTCAGCTTTCCCTTCGATCAGGTGCTGCGTATTCCACGCATAGAGGCAAAGCAGTACGAGTTCTTCCGCCTCCATTACGGCTTCGACGAGTCGACACCAGGGGAAAAGGCAGCGCAGGATGGACAACAGAACGCGAGACGGGATGACCAGGCATGGCGGCGTATCGATGACGACTGGTTAGGCGCAGCTGGAGACCTCGCGCTCCAACTCGACAGCTATACTAACAACACCAGCCTGGCGCTCGCTATTGAACTTGTCAACACGAAAAAGGTGCTGCTGTTTGTCGCAGACGCCCAGATAGGCAATTGGCTTTCCTGGGACAATCTCTCGTGGTCGGTTCCTGACCCTATCGGAGCCATGCAAACCATCCGCATTGGAGACCTGTTAGCGCGCACGGTGCTGTACAAGGTGGGCCATCATGGTAGTTTCAACGCAACCGTGCGTGGCCTGAGCGCTGTCCCGAAGGGCCTGGAACTGATGACCAGCCCGGACCTGGTTGCCATGATTCCTGTCAATCGCGAGATGGCATTGAAGAAGCGGTGGGACATGCCGTTCGATCCCCTCTTGCAGCGCCTTGAGGAAAAGACAAGTCACCGGGTTATGCGGGTTGACGACGCCTACCCAAAGCAGCAGCCGGTCGGCATGAGCAACGCCGCCTGGCAATCTTTCAAGGCCAACTTCGAGGAAACCCAACTTTACATGCAGTACACCGTGACCGATTGAAAGGCGACGGAGAGCAGGTCATGACTCTTTCTAGATTGTAGCATGTGTTCTAGAGAACAAGCTTCTTACCTGAGCGTCGACTATCGCGCAAGCGCAAGAGCATATCCGCGGCAATAACGATCCCAAAGGCCACTGCTGGAAGAACAACGCGTGTCCATGGAAAATGTTCGAGTACCGGCCCCAGGCGAATATCCTCGAGGATCATGTTCGCCGCCGTCCACGCCAGCACAAGCGCGGCAACATCCAGCAGCCAGGGGAGGCGGCCAATCAGTTCAGCCACGAGTGCACTTCCGAGCAACAGCAGTACAATGCTCAGGAGCAGACCCGCCGCCAGGAGCGGGAGATTGCCCTGCGCCAGCGCGCCGATAGCCAGCACATTATCCAGGCTCATCGTCACATCTGCCACCAGGATGGTCAGCATAGCCGCCCAAAAACTCTTCGTAACCGGTGCATCCGTCGCCAGGCCAAACTTACCCTCTTGCGCCGAGCTTGCGCGTTCAACAGACTTCGTGTGCTTCGCATCGCTTCGATCCACCAGGAGCCGTATGGCGATAATTAGTAGGAGGAGTCCTCCTATCGCCTGAAGCAGTGGCAGCCGCAACAGTAACGTCGCAATGACAGCGAAGGCTATGCGCAGGACAATAGCCCCACTACCGCCCAGGGCAAAGGCGTACCAGCGCTGCCGCCTCGGTAATCCAGCCGCAGCCGCTCCGATGACCAGAGCGTTATCGCCACTCAGTACCAGATCTATCAGGATAATGCTGCCCACCGCACCTAAAAATTCAAGCACTTCTTTGCTCCTTCTTTCATCTCCATAACATGGTAAACAGATGGAGAGTGGGGGAGTTGAGGAATTTTGCCGTTTTCTCCATCTGCCTGCTGTAAGCATATGCCATGAGTGTGAGACGATTCTGAGGGATGTGTGAGATGAGTCTGAGAGTCCTTTCTAGCAGCTATCTTGCTTTCTCAGCTTCAACACAGCTTCAATACAGCATCAGTTCAGCTAAACCTGCTAGACTGT
>VBHV01000038.1 GCA_005881995.1 Chloroflexota bacterium
TTTCATGTCAAAGTTGAAGACGTGACAGACACAGTCAAATACAAAGGCGTCGTTGTCCAGCATGTTGTACTCCTCTCGTACATTTCAGGAAATAGACGACTGCGAGGCGTGCGCCTCTTTTGCTTCCCGCTCCAGGCGGCGCTGTCGTAACGGCAGCAACTGGGCCATTGGCAGGGTGAGTTTCTGGCGTGCGCTTTCGCTCATACGCTCGGGTGTCCAGACGGTGTTCCAGACGATTTCGGTGTCCACTTCACCAACGCCCTCGATGGCATGGAGATGTTGATCGATCATCTGCAAGAGATGGGTTGAGAAAGGACACCAGCCGGAGGTCAGCAGCAGTTCAACGCGCACATCATGCCCGTTATCGGCCACATTCACTCCTTGAATCAAGTCGTAGCAGGTTTGCAACACCTCCATTACCTGCTCCGTGGTAACGCGCGGATCTTCACGTTCGGGCAAAGGACTCTCCTTTCAGTTTGCGGATTTGGAAGAACGACATACGAAATGACGATCACACTTACGAGTGTTGACGCACAAGGATACACCACCGCCAGCGGGGGCTGGACAATGCGTCGTCCTTATAGTTGATAGGCAGGAGCCAGGCGTAATTCAGCGCGAGCATAGTTGGCTGCACGCGTAACCTGGGCAATGAGCCACTCGACGCGCTTCGCAAAAACCTCGCCGCTAAAAGAGATAGCCAGTCCTGCCACTACCTCCCCTTTCGGGGCAAAGATGGGAGCCGCGATACAGTAGGTGTCAGCCGAGAATTCTTCTTTGTCGATGCTGTACCCCTGGCGGACGATATCGTTCAGTTCTTCCTGGAATCTGAGTCGTTGTACGATGGTATTGGGGCCGATGGAGGTCAAAGGATGCACATCGAGGTATCTGTCAACAAAAGCCGGGTCGCTGTACGCCAGCAATACCTTCCCCAAAGCGTGGCAGTGGGCCGGTCCCTGATATCCGACATAGAGTCCTGTGACCTTGGGAGCCCGGGGCGCTTCTACGATGGCCAGGAGCAAGACCTCCCCAAAACGCCAGCAGCTCAGATAGGATGGTTCCTGCGTTTGTTCGGTCAGGCGATACATCATCGCACGCAATTGCCCGACAAGCCACGAGGCGCTCCATCCCGGCGGCCAACTGATACCTTCCATCTGGCTTGCCGTCTCCTGAGCAGCCACTCCCTGCACAAATGCATTGTTCAGATAAGGGATCTGCGGACCTAAGAGGTAGATTTGC
The DNA here is from genome assembly GCA_005881995.1 of Chloroflexota bacterium. The sequence continues at coordinate 1,237 of VBHV01000038.1, forward strand.
TGATGCGGAGGACGGTCAAGATAGCCGCTCACAACCAGGGTATTCAGTAAGTGGTAGCATGTGCTGATATTCAGATCGAGCGCAGCGCTGATCTGGCGCACCGTAAGCCCGCGCGGATGCTCGGCAACAAGACTCAGCACCCGCAAGGCACGTTGCACCGTTTGCAGCACATCGCCCTTTACATCAGGAGTAAGCGAATTGAACCCCTCGATATGAAGCTCGCGCGCCATAGGCAATTTCCCCCTACATGCGGGTGTGTCGCATGTAATCAGCACGGGTGAAAACAAACGAGTATCGCTCCTATGCCAAGTATAATTTTGAGTTGACGAAAGTACAAGGGGGCGATTTCTCTATTTGAAATGCTGAGGACTCACCTCTTTGGTGATTTTTTTGTGGATGTGCATAGAATACCTATCACTTGGCAAGTAAGCTGAAGTACTTTCACAGGCGGCTTGACTCGATGTTAGCCGCAAGCTGACATCGGGCTTGACATCGAGTCACCTCAAAACTTCTTCCTAAAATTTCACGTCGCCAGCGTCTATCCATGTGGTTGATACACGAGAATCGTATATAAAACTCACTGAGGGCTTGATTCAAGGATTAAGAGAGGGAAGAGATGGACGAACTTCAGACTTTGCAAAGCCGGGTGGATGCCATACTGCGGGTCCCCCACTCCCGGCCTCCTGTGCATACGGCTCAGTCGTTCACAGAGAAAGTCGCGGCGACACCTCCTACAAGTTTTTCACCGTTTGATCCTGCGCAGGCACAACAGGCTAATATGCTTGCGCGCAGGTTTGTGCGCCTGGCTAACTCAGCAGAGGGGACGGCAGGCTTGCAAGCGGTTCTCGACGAGGCTGAAAAAGCCGGAGCCATAGAGAATCCCGAACTCGTGAGATATGCGCTCATGCTGTTCATTACCCATCATCCTCTCGGCAATCAGCTGAAGATCAAGCCGCTTGAGAAGCGTGCGCCACAGCTGGTGCTGCCGAGTAAGCAACCAGCGGTTCCCTTGCGGGTAGAAGCAAGAGCTGCTAGGACAGCCATGGTTGAGACGACCGAAGCTACGACCACCATGGTGGAGGCAACCTTCGCTGAGGCAACTGTCACTGCCGCTGTCACTCCTTCAGAAGCGTTACTCAACTGGTTTCGCGAGGACCCGAAGGCCAATGAACATCACGAACACTGGCACCTGGTTTACCCTTTCAACGGCGATCCAGTCACGGGGATGACCAGGGACCGGCAGGGCGAACTCTTTTTATACATGCACGAGCAGATGATCGCCCGCTATAACGCGGAACGCCTCGCTGTGGGTTTGGATCCCGTCGTACCATTTCCGTCGCTTGACGATTATAGTGAGCTGGTTGCAGATGGCTATACCCCCGACCCGAATCTCGTAGAGGGACAAACTCCACAGGGACAACTCTTTCCTTACTCGAGCAGACCGGCGGGAACCCAGTTCGCGGATCTGGGCCGGCCAACACGGCCTGCTTACAGGGTTGCAGACCTGAAACGCAGTGGAGATAACCTGCGCCAGGCAGCGCAGAGCGGGACCTTCCAGGATGGAACGCCGGTCACGGCCAACCTGTTAGGTGCCACCATGGAGGCAACCATCGACTCGGCCTCAGCTACCGTTGATGGGAACGCACCTCCCCTGACCAGCTTGTACGGGAACCATCACAACTTTGGGCACGTCTTCCTGGCCAATGTTAACGACCCGCGGGACTTCCCCAACGATGTGCCTGGCGTTATGAATACTCCGGTTACCGCCATCCGTGATCCTATCTTCTTCCGCTGGCACAAACATATCGATGACATTTCCTTCCTCTGGCAGCAGCAGCAGCCTCCGAACGATTTTTCGGATGCGCCACCGGTCCTGGTGCGCAAGTGGCTCGGTGGGGCCTCAACCGAACACCGTAGCCCCGATATTATACTCTATTTCTCGACGAGCAATACGACGACCGGGGAACTGCAGACCACCATGCGCCAGCGGCAGTTTGTCTTCACCGAGGGCAATAACCAGACAGAAACAATTTCGTACCTGTACCCCAGGGAGTTCTTCTACTTTCTGCGCGTCGAGAACCAGTTGAATCAGGACAAAGACGTGACCGTGCGCATCTTCCTTGCGCCAACCGGGTCCTATTCGGGAATCGCGGAAGTGTCCGAGGATCGGCGCATGTGGATCGAGCTCGACAAGTTCCGGCACACTCTGCCAGCATCGGCCAGGACGGTTATCTTCAGGCGCGCCGAGTCCTCATCGGTGATCCGCAGGCCAGCCGTGAAAAATTTCGGGACGATTACGATGCCCAATCCGCAGGCTGATGCTGATGATGATCGTGGCGATGTTTCCTGTGATTGCGGATGGCCTTACAATCTGCTGCTCCCACGAGGCACAGCCGCGGGGATGAACTTCCGCCTGCTGATCATGGTGACGGACTGGGCCATCGACCAGGTGCCCGATGATTCGACCTGCGGGTCAATGAGCTACTGCGGCGCCAAGGATAAATATCCCGACAGCCGGGGTATGGGCTATCCTTTCAACTTGCCATTTCCCGCGGGCCAGACAATAGCACAGACGATCGCGGCGCAAAATAATATGGCAGCACGAGATATTACGATCAGATTGGTGGATGCGGTACCAGGGTAGCTAAGGGACAAGGCTGACAGTCGATCTATAAAGAAGTCTCTTTTCTCAGGAAACGGATAGAAATTTGTAAACAAAAAGGGAAAGCCGTGGCCAAAGTTCTGTTCTTCAACCTTCCCGTCCATGGTCATATGAATCCAACGCTGCCATTGGTCGCGGAACTGGTCCAGCGTGGTGAACAGGTCATTTATTATGCTTCGGAGGCATTCCGTCCTGCCATCGAGCAGGCGGGAGCCACCTTTCGCGGTATCGATGCCTTCTTTAACGAACGGACCCCTGTCGACGAGAACCTGGTGCGCTTTGGCTACACACTGCTGCGAGCAACGCAAGAGATCATCCCCGCCATTCTCTCAGAGGTGAGAGCCGACCAACCGGACTACATTCTCTACGACTCGCTCTGCGTCTGGGGCAAGTGCCTTGCTCAGATGTTGCAGGTGCCAGCGGTTGCCTCGGTGACCTCCATCGTCAGGCCACGCTCGTCTCTGCATCCCAAAGTGCTTGCCAGCCTTCCAGCAGCCATGCCTTATCTGATGCAGATGTTTCTTGAAGGGCGCAAAGAACTGACACAATTCCGTGCGGTCGCCAAACAACTGCATGAGACGTACCACATTCCCAGGCCGCAGCTCGCCGAAGTCTATACGAGTCTGGCCGAACTCAACATTGTCTACACGACCACACAGCTTCAAATCTACGGCAATGCCTTCGATGACACCTTCAAATTCGTCGGACCCTCCATAGGTCTACATGCGCAAGCCCCATCGTTCCCGTTTGACGAGTTGGGCAACGAGCCGGTGATTTACATTTCGCTGGGAACCATCTTTAACGACAAAGGAGATTTCTACCGCCTCTGTTTGGAAGCATTCGCTGACCTCAACTATCGCGTCGTTATGTCAGTGGGCAACAAAACAGAGATGAGTCACCTGGGAACGATCCCCAGCAATTTCATCGTCAAACCGTTTGTGCCTCAACTCCAGCTCTTGCAACGTGCTGCTCTCTTCATCACCCACAGCGGCATGAACAGCGTGAGCGAGGGCCTCTGGGCAGGTGTCCCGCTCCTCATGATCCCACAAGCTGCCGATCAGTTCTTCATTGCCCAACATGTCCAGCGACTTGGCGCAGGAAAAATGCTCCGCAACACACAACTGAATGCGCAACGGTTGCGCAACGCGGCCGAAGAGATCCTGGCTGAGCCTGCGTTCCAACAGATGAGCGCAAACCTCGGTGCATCATTGCGTCAAGCGGGAGGGCCTACGCTTGCTGTAGACGAGATAGAGGCGTTCAAGCGCAGGCATGGAGTGTAAGAGGACCTGCCTCTGCCATCCGTAACGATGACTTCTGGTGTCCCATAGCGATGAACTATCAGTTGGCTTCTCATCCGATTCTTGGTGGGTGAGAAGCCAACTGATAGTTCACGCTCGAGTGGCGCTCTCTGCTTGTCCAACAAACAGGGCTACACCATCTTATGCCAGGCTAGTGGAAGGCATACACGTTGCCGTCAAGCGATCCAATGTAGAGCACCCCATTGACCACCGCTGGAGGGAAATCGACGACGAACCCGGCGGTGAAGCTCCACAGCGGCAAGCCGGTTGTGGCGTTGAGGGCATACACATGGTTGTCCTCCGAGCCAATGTAGAGCACGCCATCAGCTACCGCTGGGGAGGACTGGATGACACCCCCAGTAGTGAAGCTCCACAGCTCTGCGCCTGTCGGAGCATCAAGAAAAGTGCGTGAAATTCTCCGAGAAAGCTCAGTAACACAAACGATGTAAATGTCACAGTTCCCTCCCCGCAAGCGTATTAACAAGAGATACTGAAGCAAGAGACCTTTCAAGAGAAGGAGTGGAAAAGACAAGCTATGCCGACTAATATGATTGCCTACGAGTGGCCCTTAAAGGGCACCTCACACATCGCCTATGAAACCGATGATACTCACATCCACGAGATGGTCATTGGACAGGACAGGAAATGGCGCGATCAAGATATTACATTCATCGCCGATGCTCCTAAGTTGGAAGAAGCAATCCTGGCAGGCTTTACCTGGGAGGATGGCCATTCACAGCAGATAGCATACGCCAGTGCCATAAATGAGAATGGTCATATTTACGAACTAATCCAGCCTCAGGACCTACCCTGGCGATTCGAGGACATCATGAAGAAGTGTACAGATGCAGCTCCTGCTGATGGCTTCGCCTTGATAGGATATCCCTGGAAAGCCGCCGGAACCAGGCACCTTACCTATACTGGACGTGATGGACACCTGCACGAACTGAGCGTGGCAGTCAACGGAGTGTGGAGTCATGGCGACCTCACGCAGCTAACAGGCACCCCGCTTCCCGAGAACTCCCTGCTAGCCGCCTATACCTGGGAAATCGGTAAAACAAAGCACGTCGTCTACACGAGTGGAGATGGACACATCCATGAACTCACAGCAGGAGTGGATGGTACATGGAAGCAAACCGATCTGACGGACGCAACGGATGCGCCTTTGGCCGGCGATTCCGCCCTGACCGCCTATGCCTGGAAGGCAGGCAAAACAAAGCAAGTCGTCTACATAGGCGTCAATGGAGATGTCTATGAGTTGGCATGCGGGCAAGATGCCGTATGGATCTATGCGAATTTGACGGGTCTGACAGGAGCACCCTTAGCAATTGGCTCAGCCCTGGTCGCCTATGCCTGGGAGACTGGCCTTGCCAAACAAGTAGTCTACGTGGGCAGTAATCACCATATCTATGAGTTGCAGATGCCATTGGACGGTACATGGGAACAAACCGACCTGACACAACATCTGGGCGTCCCCGAAGCCAGTGAAGATGTCATAGCCGCTCACGAGTGGACTCCTGAGTTCGCGAAACATATTGTCTATCTCGATATCACCGACCAACCCCACATGCATTCGTTGATGCTGAAACATGGAGGGAATTGGCACCATACCGATCTGACCAGCTCGACTGGTTCTCCATTGATAGCCTTGCTTCGAGCAGGCAAATGAACCTGCGCCCTTTTCGAACTTGATGCCCCTGGCTCGTCTCTTTCGCGTCCCGGTGTACTACATCACCGGGGCGCTGCTTTCAGTGTTGGCTCTGGTTGCGCTCCTGCCTGGTTTGCCTGTTCCCTCACCGGAACAGTACCCGTCAATTGTGGTAGTTCCTGGTGCAGGCTACTGGCGTTTGCAAATCAGCAGTGGCCTGGCGCAGGGAACCCTTATTATGTGAGTCGTTGGGGAGAAAGGATACAAGAAAGGAGGGCCAACACTACCCAACCATAGCCCTGATGTGATAGAATATCTATCAAGCTCATTGAGCCGTTGCCTCGCACGCACGATGCATTGGGTGGGTTCCATAGGAAAGTAATACGCCAATTATGACGATAGAAGAAAAAGACGCGCAGGCGTTAGATGCCTACTCAAACGCGGTAACGGGCGCTGCGGAGCGTGTTGGACCCGCAGTTGTACGTATTGATATAGATCGTGAAGGCGGGCGATTTGCCCGGTCAATTTTTGGGGGCGGCTTAGGCTCCGGCTTCATCTTCGCTTCAGATGGTCAGATCCTCACTAATGCCCACGTGGTGGCAAATGCGCAGCGTATTCGTGTAACGCTAGCCGATGGCCGCACCTTTGATGCTGGCCTTGTTGGTAGCGAACCGGACGTCGATGTTGCAGTGCTGCGGATCGGCGCGGACAGGCTGCCCGTCGCCGAACTCGGACGCACCCCTCTGAAAGTGGGGCAACTGGTTATTGCTGTCGGCAACCCCTACGGCCTCAACTGGACGGTGACTGCGGGAGTTGTGAGCGCATTGGGCCGCACGCTGGAAGGGCCGGGCATACGCAGCAAAATGACCAACCTCATCCAGACCGATACCTCCATCAATCCAGGTAATTCTGGCGGCCCACTCGTGGATAGCCTGGGGCGCGTGGTCGGGATCACCACCGCCATGATGCCTATGGCCCAGGGGCTTGGCTTCTCTATTCCGCTGGACACCGTCAAATCTGCCATTGCACGCATCAATAAACGACGTGAAGCGACACCTGCCGGTGTCTCCATGGGCGTTGGCGGCATGCGGGTAAAGCTCGACGAAACATTGCGCAGGAATCTCAGCCTCGCGCAACAACACGGGATGGAGCTGCTAGAAATCCGGCATGATGGGCCAGCCGACCGCGCCGAACTTAAACGCCTGGATATTATTGTCTCGGCTGCCAGCGAACCCGTCACGGAACCGCGAGACTTGCAGCGTATTGTACGCCGCCATCGCGCCGGTGAAAAAATCCCCGTCAATTTCCTGAGAGGTGGCAAGCAGCGCAAAGTGACGGTGATACTGTAGATAGTTTCTTATGCACCT
>VBHV01000734.1 GCA_005881995.1 Chloroflexota bacterium
CCTTTTAGGGAAGACCAAGCGCATGACTGACAAGCGTAATCAATGAAGTAAGGAGCGCTAGAATGAGAGGGAAGATCACCGTGACCACTAAACGGCTTATGGTGCTGATCTCTACCGGCCAGGTAGGAAAGGTATCGCGCACCAAATCATACCGTTGTTTGAGAACTGCTAATCGGCGTGTTCCAGCTACAAGCGCACGCGTGTCACGCTCGGTTGACGACAAGGACTGTATGAGCGCTTGCTCAAACTCATCAGCCAGAGGCTGTAATGCCTCATCGCGAGCGCTCACCATCACTTGATGGGGAAAGAGTAACCACCCAAGCAAAAGTGACGGAGTCAAGGCGAGGTAAATAGCAGCGAGAAGCACCATTTCAAGAGGCGAGAACAGGCTCTTAGCGATTGAAAATATGGCCGTACTCAGGAAAAGTGCATCCCAGAACATGATCAGGACACTGAGCCACAGCAGGCGTCCCAAGCCACCCAGCCCACCGGAACCGTCGGGATGCAAGGGCTTAATGTGGATAGTGAACGTGAAGAATAACCAGTTGGTGAAGATCAATGCCAGCAAGAGCCGCGCAATACTCAGAAAGGTGATATACAGCAACGGCGAAAACACGATGACAGCAACAGCTCGCAGCCAGAAAGGCACGAGAGTGGCAATATGTGGTTCTATGAGGACAAGCCTGTAGAACAGATAGAGTACAACACCCATCAGAGCTGCTGCCGTCCACCAACTCCAATCCGTCCAGGACACCAGTTGCTGCACAAAGTCCTCATAGGACGTTGAGCCAGATCGATCCTTCCGACGCTCGCCAATCACCCCCTTAGCTTTCAAGGAGTTGAAGAGGTCAGCGATGGAGGCGGGCAGTAGTAGGTAGATCAGAAAGAGCAGAGGAAAGAGAACCAGCGTCTGAAGCAGAGCTCCAAACGTCTCACCCAGAAGCCAGAAATGCCCTTTCACCACGTATTCCCCCCAAAACCACCAGAGCAAAAAAACTCCCCCTGGGGGCACTATCACGCCAACGATCACCCAGAAATCGTTCAGTTGCCATGTGTCCTTGAGCAGCACAAGTAAAGGGTCATGCTGGTAGAGCTGCTTGGCGGAAAGTGTTGTGCCACTCGCCGAGCATTCTGCACCATGCTGTTGGTTTCCCAAACCAGCGTCCATACTCCCGCTCCTGAAATCCTTGCTGTTTTTGTCAGTCACCCTCTACTATTACATGAGACTATTATATCCCATCCCGTGCTGAGCGAGAAGCGATGGGGTACACACTCTTGCATCCAGTTAAAAAACGAGGAAATGGTGGTAGAGAAAAGTCAGGGCATGGAGTCGACAACTGAATTCTTTAGTGCAGACCGCTTTCGCTATGATGCAAGACTGCCCGTTTCCTCTGTCCTGGTCGTCTGTACCTGGGCGAGATGCGATCCACTTGTTGTTGCCATTGGTCTAGTGGTCTCTGCTGAGGGAATTCTTCAGGAGGAACCATCTTTGCTCTCGCTTTTCCCATGTGCGAACGCACAGATTAGAGGCATGGTTCAACAAGCTGATTGCTTGCTCAGCGTAAACCGATCCTCCGGGCCAATTAGAGAAGCCCAGCAACAATATCTCTGAGAGCGTCTTTGAGGACACGGGTAAATCCCTGTTGTATTTCAGCGTTCCTGGGTTCTTTGGCGGGATGATATTCTCGTATGTTCGTTTCCCGCAAGTCGATGGCATAAATGCTTTGCGTGGTAATAGCCGTGAAATCCAAATCTCACTCTTCTGCGTACTGAGATGACCGTCTGACCGTTGCTCGCAGTAACCACTACCTCGCGATCATCAATCCCCTGGGTGAAAACATATTCCCTTTCAATACGCCCCAGTGGTTCACTCGCTCCTGGTTCTGGCTCGGCCATCTTTTTCTCAAATTTCTGCCCGTTTGCTACTGCTACCACGTAGACATCATGACCAACTAAAGAGGCGACTGCTGAGACATCTTCGACGCTGTGGAGTTGGCTCACCTCCGCTTCTTCTAAGAAACGCTTGAGGCTTTGAAGTGAACGCCTATATTCTGCTGC